>CAVDTO010000216.1:0-3099 GCA_963611895.1 bacterium | reverse complement strand
CCCCCAGAGAGGCGAGCCGCCCGAAGAGCGTTCTGCGCAAAGTAGGTGCCGCAAGCGAATGTTGATTCCCGGCACGGCCGAGATACGGCGGCCCGGGTCAGCCCGCGCGAGCGCGACTCCGCAGCTAGACGGGCACGCGGCGCTTACGCGGAGGTGCTGCTGAAGAGGTTCACGATGATGACGCCCGCCACGCAGAGCACGAGCCCGAAGACCGCCATGGGGGTCAGCTTATCGCCGAACGCGACGACCGAGATGATGGACGTGGCGACGATGCCCGCCGCGCACCAGGTGGCGTAGGCCGTGGCGAGATCCATCTGGTTGAGGACCTTGGAGAACAGGTAGAAGCTCGCCACATAGAGCACGACGGTGGCGACGCTCGGCGCGAGGACCGTGAACCCTTGCGTCGCCTTGAGCATCGACGAGGCGCCGATCTCGCAGAAGATCGCGACGGTGAGCATCAGGTATGCCATGGTTTTCCCTCCACTGGTCGTATACGCGGGCGGCACGTGCCCCGCTTGCAGACGATTCTCTTGTGCCGGCCCACACGCGTCAAGCGCGGCGCCGGGGCGGAAATGGCGCGGTAACCGGGCCGAAAACGGCCCGAAGCACGGGAGCCGGCATGCGTGCAGATTCGAGACGCCGGAACCGGTCTCGCGCGCGCACCGAAGACATGTGATCGTTCCCTGGAGTCCCCGATTCGCAAAAGCCCAGCTCGCCCAGCGTTGCGCGAGGTTCGGCGGGGCGTTCCCCAAACGCCTGTGCCTTGCACGTGTCCGGGCGGTCTCCTATAGTACGAACAGACATTCGCGAGAACATGTGTTTGTAAAAGGAGGAAGCGTGGCCAACGAGGGAGCACAGCCGGCAAAGCGCATCTACGTGTGCATCGACCTCAAGACGTTCTACGCGAGCGTGGAGTGCGCCGACCGCGGGCTCGACCCGTTCGTGACGAACCTCGTGGTCGCCGACCCCACGCGCGGGCGCTCCACGATTTGCCTGGCCGTGACGCCCGCCATGAAGCGCCTCGGCGTGCGCAACCGCTGCCGCGTGTTCGAGATCCCCGAGAGCATCGACTACATCAAGGCCATGCCGCGCATGCGCCACTACATGGAGGTCTCTGCGCGCATCTACGGCATCTACCTTGAGTACGTGAGTCCCGAGGACGTGCACGTCTACTCCATCGACGAGTGCTTCATCGACGCCACGCCCTACCTCAAGCTCTACCACATGCGCCCCAAGCAGTTCGCGCGCATGCTCATGGACGCGGTGCTGCGCCGCACGGGCATCACCGCCACGGCGGGGATCGGCACCAACCTCTTTTTGGCCAAGGTGGCGCTCGACGTGACCGCCAAGCACGTGAGCGACGGCATCGGCGTGCTCGACGAGCAGCGGTTCCGCGAGCGCATCTGGCCGCACCGCCCCATCACCGACATCTGGGGGATCGGCCCGGGCATCGCCGCGCGCCTCGAGCGCTACGGGGTCTACGACCTCATGGGCGTGGCCGCGCTCGACGAGGGGCTGCTCTACGACGAGTTCGGCGTCAACGCCGAGTACCTCATCGACCACGCCTTCGGGCGCGAGCCCACGACCATCGCCGACATCCACGCCTACCGGCCCGGATCGAGCTCCGTGACCTCGGGGCAGGTCCTCGCGCGCGCCTACAGCTACGAGGAGGGCTACACGGTGCTGCGCGAGATGGTCGACGCCTCGGCGCTCGACCTCGTGCAGAAGGGCGTGGTGGCGAGCCAGATCTCGCTCTTCGTGGGCTACGCCAGCGACTATGTTGCGCTCAAGCGGCTCGACGCGAGCGGCACGGCGCGGTTTCGCGACAACTGCGGGCACATGCGCACCTCGACGGTCGACACGGTGCCCCAGGGCGAGCCCGACTTCGCCCCGCGCGCACCGCGGGCGGCCGACCCCTACGCCGCGGCAGCCGGGGTGACGGAGGCGGCCGCCGGGGCGAGCCCCTGGAGCTCGAGCTCGGGTGCGCGGCCCCGGGGAGGTTGGACCGCGCAGCTCGCGCACTCGAACGCCTCGCGGCGAATCCCCGAGCGCACGAACTCGTTTCGCAAGCTCATGGGCTACTTCGACGCGCTCTGGGCGCAAAAGGTGAGCCCTGCCCGCGGCATCAAGAGCATCCACATCGGCTTTGGCGACCTGCTGCCCGAGGAGTTCGCCACGAGCGACCTCTTTGCCGACGTGGAGCGGGAGCAGCGCGAGCACGACCTGGCCGAGACCGTCTTGGCCGTGCACGACCGATTTGGAAAGAACGCCCTGCTCAAGGGCGTGAGCTACACGCCCGGCGCGACCGCGCGCGAGCGCAACGAGCAAGTAGGAGGACACCGTGCCTAACATGAGGAGCGCCAAGCGCACGTGCGCGAACGGGAACGCCCGGGCCGAGCGGGCCGCACAATTCATGCCCTTTGCCGCGCTCACCGGCTACTACGAGCTCGTACGCGAACAGGAGCGCGTGGCCGAGCCGCGCCGCGAGATGACCGACGAGACGGCGGCCGCGCTCACGACCAAGCTCGCGCGCATCCGCCGCGGCGACCTCGTGCGCGTGACGTTCTACGACCTCGACGGCTACATCAACCGCGTGGACGTGGTGGAGCAGATCGAGACCCCCTGGCGGCGCCTGCGCCTCAAGGGCCTCACCATCCCCTTCGACGACATCCTCGACATCGAACTTAAGGGAAGAGAGTAGAAAGGCGCGTTGGGGCGTCGGCGCACGATGTTTGAATTGCCACAACAAGAAATAAGCCCCAGGTAGAACCAACGTCAGCGAAAACCCCTCAGCCGGAGCAAGGTGACGTGAAAGAGGAAGGCATAGGCCTTATGGCCATGCCTGACGATTGAACGTCAGATTGCCCGGCTGAGGGGTTTGCAGCGTCGACCCATTCCGGCGTTTGACAAAACGCCGGAACTTTATAGCTTCATGATGTAGTAGCCTGCCGCCTTGACCGCGGCTTCGGCGGCCTCGTGGTCGAGCGGGGCCTTGGTGAGCACGCGGGCCGTCTTGGTTGCCAGGTCGACCGTGGCCAGGGTGTCGCCGAGGCCCATGAGGGCGTTCGCGACGTTCTCGGCGCAGCCCTCGCAGCTCAT
>CAVDTO010000215.1:0-3102 GCA_963611895.1 bacterium | reverse complement strand
GGAGTAGACGTAGTCGGGCGCCTTCATGCGTCCCTCGAGCTTGAGGGCGTTCGCACCGGCGGCGAGCATACGCTCGAGCATCTCGGAGGTGTTGGTGTCGCGCGGGCAGAGTGGGCGCCCGCGATCTTCGGGGGCGATATTTCGCCCGTTCTCGTCGATAAGCTCGTAGGGGAGTCGGCACGGCTGCGCGCACATGCCGCGGTTGGCCGAGCGGCCCGCCATGGCAAAGCTCGAGAGCAGGCAGAGCCCCGAGTAGCAAAAGCAGATCGCCCCGTGGCTGAAGACCTCGAGGTCGACCTCGGGCGCTTCGCGTGAGATCTGTGCGATCTCTTCGGTCGAGAGCTCGCGCGAGAGGGTCACGCGGTCGGCGCCGGCGTCGCGGCACCAGGCCGTGCCGCGCGCGTCGTGGATGTTCGCCTGCGTGGAGATGTGCGTCTCGATGCTCGGCATAAGCTCGCGGATCTTAAAGAAGAGTCCCCAGTCCTGGATGATGAACGCGTCGGCCCCGAGCATGGTGCAGCGGCGCACGAGCTCGAGCGCCGCGGGCATCTCGGTCTGCTTGATGACGATGTTCACCGTCACGTACACGCGCGCGCCGGCGATATGCGCGCTGCGGCATGCCGCGGCAAAGGCCTCGTCGGTGAAGTTCGCGGCCTTGCGGCGCGCGTTGAACGCGCCCATGCCGCAGTAGATGGCGTCGGCGCCGGCAGCGAGCGCGGCGGCAAAGGGCTCCGGCCCGCCGGCGGGGGCAAGCAGTTCGGGCTTGGCGGTGCGGGTATGCGTGCGCGGCTGCATAGGGGCCTTTCGACGAGGGTACAACCAAGCCAGTATATCGCGCGCCCCGCAGCGGGCCCGCACGGTAGCGCATCCCCCACAACCGACCGAAAGGCAGCCTATGTCCACGCTGTACCTCATGCGTCACGGCCAAACCCTCTTCAACCTGCTCCGCCGCAAGCAGGGCTGGTGCGACTCGCCCCTCACGGAACTCGGCCAGGAACAGGCGCGCGCGGCAGGGGAGTGGGCCCGGGCGAACGGTGTGGTGTTCGACCACGGCTACACCTCCACGTCGGAGCGCGCGTGCGATACCTTTGAGCTGGCGTTTCCCGGTGTGGAGTACACGCGCGAGAAGGGCCTGCGCGAGCGCTACTTCGGTACCTTCGAGGGGCTCACGGAAGACACCAACCCGCCCACGCCCTACGGAGATTTCTACAAGCCGTTCGGCGGCGAGACCGACGAGGAGTGCCGCGACCGCCTTGTGGGCGCCATCACCGAGATCATGAACCGCCCCGACCACGAGCGCGTGCTCTGCGTGAGCCATGGCGGTGCGCTCGCGGTGGTCTTGCGCTCGCTCGGATACAGCTGGGGCAAGGAGGGCAAACGCCTGGGCAACTGCTGCATCGCCACGCTCGAGTTCGACCCTGCAACGCAAACGTTCAAGGTTCTCGACCTGCACAACCCCAACGCGGAGTGATTTCGCATGGAAAAGGAAGGAAAGAACATGGCTGCATTCCCTGAAGGATTCCTCTGGGGCGGCGCGCTTGCCGCCAACCAGTGCGAGGGCGCCTACCTCGAGGACGGCAAGGGCCTCTCGGTGCCCGATATGATCAAGGGCGGCACCGTTGACACGCCGCGCGTCATCACGAATGCGGTGCACGAGGGCGAGTACTACCCGAGCCACGAGGCCATCGACTTCTACCACCATTACAAGGAGGACATCGCGCTCTTTGGCGAGATGAACTTTAAGTGCCTGCGCGTCTCCATCAACTGGGGCCGCATCTTCCCCACGGGCGAGGACGAGGAACCCAACCGGGCTGGCATCGAGTTCTACCGCGGGATGTTCGAGGAGATGCGCAAGCACGGAATCGAGCCGCTCGTGACGCTCTCGCACTACGAGCTGCCCTTTGCACTCGCCAAGAAGTACGGCGGCTGGTCGAACCGCAAGCTCATCGATCTCTTCATGCGCTACGCCAAGCTATGCTTTACCGAGTTCAAGGGCCTGGTGAAGCTCTGGATCACCTTCAACGAGATCAATTGCCTGTGCGCGCCCTTCGGCAACGTCATGGGCGGAGGCATCCTTCCGCCCGAGGACAACACGCCGCTCGACTACACCAAGAAGATCGAGTGGGACGACGAGCGGCGCCGCTACCAGGCCCTCCACCACCAGTTCGTGGCGAGCGCCCTGGCCGTCAAGGCTGCCCACGAGATCGACCCCGAGAACAAGGTCGCCTGCATGATCGCGAGCCGCGCGGTCTACCCCTACAGCTGCAATCCCGACGACGTGCTGCTCGCCCAGAAGATGGAGCGCATGTGCAACCACTACTGCGCCGACGTTCACGTGCGCGGCGCCTATCCCACCTGGGCCGCGCGTCTGTGGGAAGAGAAGGGCATCTCCATTGAGCAGGAGCCGGGCGACGCCCAGATCCTGGCCGAGGGCAAGGTGGACTTCTACACCTTCAGCTACTACAAGAGCTCAACGGTCTCCGCGGACCCGACCGTGCCGGCGGGCTCGGGCAACGTCTTCTACGACGACGCCAAGAACCCCTACCTCAGGGTCTCCGAGTGGGGTTGGGCCATCGACCCCAAGGGCCTGCGCTGGCATCTCAACGACATGTGGGACCGCTACCAGATTCCGCTGATGGTGGTCGAGAACGGCCTGGGCGCCGTGGACACGGTGGAGGAGGACGGCTCCATCCACGACGATTACCGCATCGACTACATGCGCGAGCACATCGAGCAGATGGCCGAGGCCGTCCACGACGGCGTGGGCCTCATGGGCTACACCATGTGGGGCCCCATCGACATCGTCTCCGCCGGTACCGGCGAGATGAAGAAGCGCTACGGCTTCGTCTACGTCGACAAGCACAACGACGGCTCCGGCGACCTCCACCGCTCCCGCAAGGACAGCTTCTTCTGGTACCAGAAGGTGTGCGCCACGAACGGCGAGCAGCTGTAGCCTGGCCTAACTGAGGCACGCCATCTCGGGGCTCCAACCCTCCTCACGTGCCTAGGCACGCTTCGTCGGGCTTGTCGCTCCCGATATGGCGCACCTCAGCGGCCAGGTGTTTTGTGCGAGGCACGCCGTCTCGGGGCTCCGTCCCTCCC
>CAVDTO010000214.1:0-3109 GCA_963611895.1 bacterium | reverse complement strand
GGTCGTCCTCGTTGATGGTGCCGCCCACGGCGCACAGGCTGTTGTGGCAGTTGGTGAGCACGTAGGGCAGCGGGAACTTCTCCATGCCCGAGGCGCGCGCCGTCTGGATGATGCCCACGAACGTGATGTCGTGGCTCGCCATGGCATCGAAGCGCACCTTGAGCGCCGCAGGGTCGCCACTCGTGTTGTGCGCCTGCAAGATCGAATAGGCGATGGTGCCGCGCTTGGCCTCCTCGGGCGTCTCGGCGATGCCCGCCGCCGCGGCCTCGGCCGCGGGAACGACCTGGTTGCCGCCCTTTAGGAACACGCCGCCGTCATGGAGCTTGATCATCTGTCCCCCACTCTGCCCGGCGCCGTGCCGGGCACTCAGTCACTCATCCAGCTGCACGCCGGGCCAAAGCACCCGACTGCACGCCAGACCTTTTGTCTCTGTCGGTGCATTAGGGAGACATTTTCCTACAGCCCTGCTTCCGCACGACCGCGATTCCAAGATTTCACTTTATCTAGCTAAAGCAGCTCGGCCAGCTCGCAAGCTATTTTCGATAATGTGTGGCATTTTCTCGATTCACTCGATAGACCCCGAACCCAGCTGTCCGCGACCTGCGGTTTTGTTGCTAAAAACCGGCGTCTACTTAGGCAGACCCCAAAATGCCACACATTATCGAAAACAGCTCTCCGCACACCCAAGCAAAGACCGATTCTTCGGCCTAAATGCAGCTATTACTGCCCCAGGAGACCGCGGAGGACCTGCTTGGGGTCGGCCGAGCCGTCGCGCGGGGCGAGGGCGGTGATCTTCTTCTGCATCTTGTACTCGTGCAGCTCGTCCTCGAGCTGGCGCACGCGGGCGCGGAGCTTCTCGTTCTCGCGCTCGCGCTCCTCGGCGCGCTCCTTCATGTCGAGGATGCGCACCACGCCGGCCAGGTTGATGCCCTCGTCGGTGAGCTGGTTGATGAGCTCCAGGCGCTCGATGTCGGCGCGCGAGTAGAGGCGCGTGTTGCCGCCGGAGCGCTGCGGGTTCACGAGCCCCTTGGACTCGTACACGCGCAGGGTCTGCGGATGCATGCCGGTCAGCTCGGCCGCCACGCTGATCATGTACAGCGGTTTGTTCCTGTTGTCCTCGGCCATGATGCTCCAGACCCTTTCTTCATCTATCGGACCGCGCGGCGGGGCATCGCACTCGGGCAGCGATGCCCCGCCGCGCTGCTATCGTCCGGCGGCGCTCCGGCCACCGCGAGCCGCCCCATGCGAGCATCGGCTCGAGGAGCGGGGCGCGGCACCCGGAACGGCCGCATTAATACGTGGCCCGATACTGATCGAGCTTCTCGCGGTAGTTGCGCGCATCGGCGTCGCGCAGCTTCTCGAGCGCGGCGCGCTCGTCGTCGGTAAGGTTCGTGGGAACCTGCACCTTGACCTCAACGAGCAGGGCACCGGTGCGCCCGCGGCGCTTGACGTCGGGGGCGCCCATCTCCTTGAACCGGAACTTCTTGCCGGTCTGGGTGCCCGCCGGGATCTTGAGGCGCACGGTCTTGCCGCCCGGCGTGGGCACGTCGACCGTGCAGCCGAGCGCCGCCTCGAACGCCGAGACGGGCACCTCCATGGTCACGTCGGCGCCCTTGCGCTTGAACAGCGGGTGCTCCTCAACATGCGTGGTCACGAGCAGGTCGCCGCGCTCGCCGCCGTTGGTGCCGTACTCGCCGCGGCGCTTGTAGCGGATCTTGCCGCCGTCGACCGCGCCGGCCGGGATCGTCACGCTGATGGTCTGGCGCTCGCCCGTGGAGGGCACGCTGTAGGTGACCGTGCGCGACGTGCCGCGGAACGCGTCGTCGGCCGAGACGTCGATCGTGATGGAGAGGTCGCCGCCCTTGCGCGTGCGCGGGCGGCCGCCGGCACCCGGGCCGCCAAAGCCCGAGCCCCAATCGGAACCCCAGGCGCCGTTGCCGCTGAAGATGCTGTCGAAGATGTCTCCCCAGCCGCCGGCCGATCCGGCATACGCGCTGCCGCCGTAGCCGCCGGCGCCGCCGCCCGGCATGCCGCCGAACATGAGCATCTGGTCGTACTGCTTGCGCTTGTTCTCGTCGGAGAGGGTCTCGTAGGCCTCGCTGATCTCCTTGAACTTCTGCTCGTCGCCGCCCGCGTCGGGGTGGTACTTGACCGCGAGCTTTCTGAACGCGCTCTTGATCTCTTTGTCGGTGGCGTTCTTGGACACGCCGAGCACGTCGTAAAACGTCTTCTGTGCTGCCATGTTGCATCCTCCCTTCGAGGAATGGCTGGAATCGGGTTAAAGAAGGCCCCGGGGACGATCCCCGAGGCCCTCGCCTTTACTCTTTGGGGGCGTCTGCCTCGCCGGGCTCGCTCCCGCCCTCGGCGCCCGGGGCCTCAGCGCCATCGGGCGCGGCCTCAGGCTCGGGCGCGGGGCGTTTGGCCCCGCCGTAGGTCACCGTGACCATGGCGCTACGCAGGATGCGGTCGGCCATGCGGTAGCCCTTCTGGTACACGTCGTTGACGGTCTCGTCGTACTGCGAGGCGTCCTCAACACGGCCGACGGCCTGGTGCTCGAGCGGGTCGAACGCCTCGCCGGCCGGGTCGATGGCCTCGACGCCCTCGTGCGCGAACACGTCGAGCAGCTTGGCGTGCACGGCGTCCACGCCGTCCACGAACTGCTTGAAGTCGTCGGCCATGTCCTGCGTGCGGGCGTGGTCGATGGCGCGCTCGATGTCGTCGACGACCGGCAGCAGCGCGCAGACGAGCTTCTCGGTCGCGCGCTCGCGCTCGGCGTTGCGCTCGCTCGCGGTGCGGCGGCGGAAGTTCTCCCAGTCGGCCTGCAGGCGCGCGGTGCGCCCGACGGCGTCGGCGGCCTTGGCCTCGGCGGTCTCGAGCTTCTCGCGAACCTCGGCGAGCTCCTTCTGGGCGCTCTCGAGCTTGAGCTTGAAGTCGTTGTCGGCGGCCTCCTCGCCTGCGCGGATGGCGGCCTCGACCATCTCCTCCTCGGTCATGCCCTCGGCGGGCGCATCCTCGGCGGCGGCAGCCGTCTCGGTGGCCTCGGCCTGCTCGGTCTCGGCGGCAGCCTCGGTGGCCGCGGTCTCGGTATCCTCTACACCCTCAACGGGAA
>CAVDTO010000213.1:0-3121 GCA_963611895.1 bacterium | reverse complement strand
GGCCGCGCTCGTCATATAGCCGAGCGGGAATCCGATTACCGTCGTGATGCGCAGCCTGGGGAACGCAGCCCGCGCACGCGCCACATAAGCAGGGGGAATGCACGCGCTCGCACAACCCCCAGCAAGGGCATCGGCACAGACGGAACTGATCTGTTCCCAGGTGCTCGTGGGCTTGAGCAGGGTGTAATCCATGGTCGCCGCAAGTTCGTCGTCGCCGAGCTTCCTTCCCGCCGCCTTAGCCTGCGCGGCCACGGATCCCGGGTCATCGAGAGATTCATCGATCTTATTTAGCAGCGCCGGATAATCGATCGCGTCCACATCGGTCGCGTCGACCTCGATCGTGTGCCCGAGCTCAAACGTTCCGTACCCGCGCGATTCGCAGCGCTCGATAAGCGTCGCGAGATCGACGAGGTCTCCACCCTGGGAGCGATCCTCGAGAACGTCACCCTTGTGGTAGCAAGTCACTACATGTCCGAGGTGGCGCCCCTGGCCCAAATCGCGCTTTTGAGAACGGGCGATAATCACAGCCGGATCGCCAACAAGGCGAATCGTAAGCACGCGGTAGTCGTTCTTCTGGGCAAGCTCAGCAAGCTTGTCGTGCTGCTTGGCCGAGAACGGGTAGTCACTCATGATCTGGGCACCCGTTCTCATTAATGTATCCATGCGCTCAAAATATTCCTCGAGCGCCCGAGCGTTAATCTCGTCCTTCTCTTGGGCGTTATTGAACCCAAAAGCATCCCAGAACTCCTCTTTGACGTCATCAATCGAGAGGTTACGGAAGTCGCTTGCGGTATGCCGCGCGATGATGCGTGCCGCCAAGTCACTCTTCCCCGTTGCGGGATACCCCGCAAGCAAGATCAGCGTTTTCTCCATGGCGCACCGTCCTACATGCCGCGCAGCTGGTTCTTGGAGATGGCAAGCATCTCGTTCACCTTGTCGAGGTAATACTTGATGCCCTCGTCGTCCTTGGCCTCGGCGGCCGCGGCGCGCTTTTTGTTGTAGAGCTTGACGAGCGTCGCCGACGCCTTGCCCATCACATGGTTCGCCTCGAGGCTCTGCTCAAAGGCATCGATCGCCTCGTCCACGCAATCGAGATCGGTATAGATCTTGCCGATCTCGTTGAGCACGTTAGCCAGGGCAGCGCCCTCTTTGCCCTCAAGCTGGCCGCGCAGCCCCTCAACCTTGGCAAGTGCCTCCTCGCGGTTGATTGCAGGCTCCTCAACAGGCGCCTTATCCGCCGGCTTGGCCGATTCCTTTTTCTTACCGAATCCGAACAGACCCATGGGGTTCTCCTTTTTAAACAAGAGGGCCGCCCCGGCCCGGGGTACCAGGCTGGAGCGACCCTTAACGAAGCAGGTGAGATTCGCGAATGGTAGGTTACGCGATACCGAAGACGCCGAGGATCGACTTGATGGCCATGAAGAAGAAGCCAGTGACCACGGTGTCGACGTCGGTGCACGTCATGTTGACGAAACCGATCTGAGCGAGCATCGGCGAGAGCAGCGCCGGCAGGATCATGATGAAGATGCCGTGGCAGATGCCTCCGACGATGGCACCACGGCGGCCGTCGATGGCGTTGCCGAAGATACCGGCGGTGCCGCCAGCGAAGAAGTTGGACATGACGCCCGGGATGACGAGCGTACCCATGGCGCCGGTGATGGCCATGCCGACGAGCGAGCCGATGGTGGTGAACACGAAGCCGAAGATGACGGCGTTAGGCGCATAAGTGAAGAGCACCGGGCAGTCGAGGGCGGGGCGCGCATCGGGGACGAGCTTCATCGAGATGCCCTGGAAGGCCGGGACGAGCTCGGCGAGGAGCATGCGGACGCCGGCGAGCAGGACGTAGAGGCCAACGACGAACTGCATGGCCTGCAGGAAGGCGTACACCATGTAGTTGGTGCTGCCGATGTAGTCCTTGGCAGCGGCCTCACCGGCAAAGCCGGCAACGACCAGGAAGAAGACGATCATGACGAGACCGACGGAGACGTAGGTGTCCTGGAGGAACGAGAGCGACTGCGGCATCTCGATATCCTCGGTGGACTTGGACTCCTTGCCGCCGAAGAGCTTCTTGGTGATGGTGGCAACGAGGGCCGTAAACATGTAGCCGAAGGTGCAGAAGTGACCGAGGGCGATGTCGTCGGAATCGGTGATCTTGCGCACAACGGGCTGGGCGAACGCAGGCATGAGCGTTGCGAACGCGCCGCCGACGATGGAGGCAACGATGATCAAGGGCACGCCGCGCAGGCCGCAGAAGTACGCGAACACGATGCAGAGCGTGGACTCCCAAAGGAGGGCCTGACCGGTAAGGAACACGTACTTGAACTTGGTGAAGCGAGCAAGAATGATGTTCACGATGAAGATGCCGGCGAGGCAGATGGCGATCTCGGAACCAAGGCCGAGGTCGGTCATGGCCTGACCGTTGATGCCCTCGATGGAGGCAACGACGGCCTTCATGCCGTTGAAGCCGAACGCCGAGTTGAACATGTCGCCGAAGTAAGTCAGCGAGGTCTGCATGACGGACGAGCCGGCAGACAGAACGAGGAAGCCGAGCATGGTCTTAAAGGTGCCCATGAGCACGTCGCTCGCGGGCTTCTTCTGGAGCACGAGGCCCAGGCAGGCAACGAGGCCGATGATGACGGCAGCCTGCGTCAGGATGTTGTGAATGATAAATTCAAGTACTTCCATGAATTAACACTCCCCTTTTCTAACAGATGATCTGCGTTATGGCTGCTTGCGCAGCCGAGAGAGGGATGGCGCTACTCGAGAACGCCCATCTCCTTGAGGACCGGGGTAAGCTTCTCCTCGATCTCCTTCTTGTCGACCAGGCGCTTAAGGAACACGCACGGGAGACCCGTGTTGTAGTTCTCGATCTGGGTCTGGAAATTCTGGGCGGCGACGATCATGTCGAAGTTCTTGGCGGAGCCGGCAGCGGACGACACGCTGTCGTGGTCCATCTTGCACTCCACGCCGAGCTTCTTGAGCACCTGCTCGATTGCCATCTGGCAGGCAAAGCTGCTTCCCAAGCCGTTACCGCAGCAGCAAAGAATCTTTACCATTTCCCTCTCTCTTTCTCACCTTGGAGCACCTGCTCCGCTGTTCGTTATGCGGCGCGCCAAAACGG
>CAVDTO010000212.1:0-3135 GCA_963611895.1 bacterium | reverse complement strand
GTCGTGCAGTGCGCCTTTTTTGCGACGGCGGTCCGCCGGGTCAGGGCGATGGGGCAGCGGGGGTGAACCCGTGCGGCGCGGAGGGGCGGCGACTGCGTTGAGCTGTTGCTTGGCGATTGCGTTGTTGCCGAGCCGAGCCGAAGTTCACTCGTCTTGCGGGCGGGCGGCCTTGCCCTTGCGCGCGCGGTTGCGGAAGTTCTCCACGGCCTCCTCCATGCCGAGCGGCACGTATCCGATCGACTCGAGGTCGCGGGGCAGGTAGGCGGCAAGGCTCTGCTCCTGGGCGCGGCCGCGCTCGACCTGCTCGGCCGTGGGCTCGCTGCCCGGTGTGGCACAGATGCCGTAGACGCGCGCGCCCATCTCGCGCGTGCGGCGCTCGTACTCGGTTTCGGGATGCTCGGGATGCTCGGCGCGCGCGTCGTCGCTTGCCCAGAGCGCGCGGTAGCCGGCGGCCTCGAACTGCCCGAGGGCGTAGTCGCGCAGGGGCTTGCTGTCGGTGCGCAGCGTGAGCGTGCCGTCGCTCGCGAGCAGGCTCCGCAGTGCGAGCAACCGGTCCACGTACACGAGCCGGCGCGTGGCGTGGCGCGCTTTGGGGCAGGGCGTGGGAAAGTTGAGCGTGATAGCGCTAAGTTCGCCTGCGGCAAAGACGCTCGCGAGCGAGTCGGCCCGCCGCGGGATCACGAGGGCGTTCTCGAGTCCTTCCTCGCAGATACGCTGTGCCGCGTAGGCGATGCAGATGGGCTCCTGGTCGGCGCCCACAAAGAGCGTGCCCGGCTCCGCGGCGGCGCGCCGGCACACATAGGTGCCCTTACCGCAGCCGAGGTCGAGGTGCACGCGCTCGAACGGCTCGCCTCCGATGGCCGCGCAGGCCTCTCTCCAGCGGCCGGCCAGGCCCTCGGGCCGCTCCTCGATGGCGGCCGCATAGCGCTCGAGGCGCTCCTCGAGCACGAAGTTCTTAGGCGTTCTGATATGCGAGACTCCCATGCGGCACCGACCCTACAGGCGCTTGAGGATCACGTAGCGGTTGAGCTCGCCGGAGCGGCCGTCGGCGTGGAAACGCTCGAGCTCGCGCACGGGGGTGCAGCCGCACTTGTAGAACGTGCGCACGCCGCGCACGAGGTCGGCGATCTGTGCGTCGTCAAAGTGATGGCAATAGCGGTAGGCGCGCGGGTCGTTCTGCCAGCCAATCAGGTGGTCGCCCGGCTCGAACTGCGCGGAGTCGTAGCCCTCGAAGGGCGGGTTGAGCTCGGCGCGGCCCTCGGCGCGCAGGGCCTTCTTGGCCATGCGCTCGTCGTTCATGAACTCCCAAAAGCTGATGGCGATGATGCCGCCCGGGCGCGTCTGGCGCACGAGGGCGTCGAGCACGCGCACGCGGAACTCGCACGAGGGCACATGGTGCATGAACCCAAAGCATACGGTGATGTCGGCGAGCGGGGCGTCAAACAGCGTCTCGGGTGTCTCGGCGGGGTTGAGCCCCATGAGGGCGTCGAGCACGTCGAGCTCCTGAAAATGCAGGTTGGGGATGCGCAGGGCATGGCCGCGCGCGTCGATGGCGAGGTCCTGGCACGAGTCGACGCCGTAGAACTCGATGGGAAAGGTCTCGTTTTCTTGCGCCTGCTCGGCACCGCTGCCCCTTCGGGCAGAGATCAGCCCGCCCGACACGAAGTTCTCGAATCGCATGTTGCCGCACGCGAGGTCGAACACGCGCAGCGGCCGCTCGATCGCGCCGAGGTCGAGCTGCGCCATGGCCGTGTCCATGGTGCGGATCCAGCCGGGCCACGGAGCCTGGCGCGTGTCGGAAAACGACGCGGCATGGCTCTGGTAAAAGCGGTTGTTGAGGTCGATCAGCTGGGTTGCGAATGCGCGATTCACGGGGCTCCTTTAGGCAGGCGATTCCGGCGCTTTGTATGGACAGCGCCTATAGTAGCGAAAGTGCCCCGGGCGCGTTGGACCTTGCATTTAGAATCCAGCATATGGAACAAATCATCTTGGAAATCATCGAGACCCTGCGCCGCGGCGAGACCGTGGACGACAAGGCACTCGTCAAACTGATACATGCCGAGGCCCGCCGGTCGGGCGCCGACAAGCGCTCCCTTGCCAAGCGCAGGCTCTTGCCGTTTTACCAGCGCGTCAAGCGCGAGGAGCCCGAGCGCTGGGCCGCGTGGAGCGTGACACCCGAGCTCGAGCGCCGCCTGCTCGCGGTCTTGCGCATGAAGCCGCGCCGCACCGCCTCGGGTGTGGCGACCATCACCGTCATCACCAAGCCCTGGCCCTGCTCGGGCGACTGCCTTTTTTGCCCCAACGACCTGCGCATGCCCAAGAGCTACCTGCATGCCGAACCGGCATGCGCGCGTGCGGAGCAGAACTGCTTCGACCCGTATCTGCAGGTGAGCGCCCGCCTCACGGCGCTCTCGCAAATGGGGCACGCGACGGATAAGATCGAGCTCATCGTGCTCGGCGGCACCTGGAGCGACTACCCGCGTGAGTACCAGACGTGGTTTATCTCGGAGCTTTTCCGCGCGCTCAATGACGATGCCGTGGCAAGTGTGGTCGCGAACCCGATGCTCGCGGAGGACGCTGCCGGTATGGGCGGTGTGGCGCGCGCGGACGATGCGGCGGTCGCGGATGCTGGCTGCGAGGCCGTTTCTGGCGATGCGGAGAATTCGGATGGCGGTGCGGCTCGCTGTGCGAGTACGGGCGATTCGGCGCCCGGCATAGGCGCGAATGCTCCGAGAGCGTACGGCGCGAGCGCGGGCGATGCATCGAGCGTCGACGGCGGCGCGGCCCGCTGTGCGAGCGCGGACGTCCGCCAAGCGAGCAGCACGCGCTCCCGTGCTGCCGCGGCCTTTGCGAAGGTGGACGACGGCCAGCTGCCCGCTGAGGTCGCTCGTCGCCGCGCGCTCTACCGACGCGCGGGCATCTCATGCGATGCGGACGAGCTCGCGGCGGGCGTCGCTGCGGAGCAGGCCGACCTCGACGCCACGAGCGCCGCAGAATCCGGCTCGTACAACCGCGCCGTGCGCCGGCTCTACGGCCCCGGCACGCCCTGGGGCGAGGTCGCGCGCTGGCAGACGGCAGCGCCCGAGGAGCTTGAGCGCCAGCAGCGCATCAACGAGACGGCGCGCCACCGCGTGG
>CAVDTO010000211.1:0-3171 GCA_963611895.1 bacterium | reverse complement strand
GGTGTAGCAGATGTGCGGCCCCACGCACATGTCGATGTAATCGCCCTGCTGGTAGAAGGTGATGCGAGCGTCGTCGGCAAGGTCACCGATGTGCTCGACCTTGTACTTCTCGCCGCGCTCCTCCATGAGGGCGATGGCCTCCTCGCGCGGAAGCTCGAACACGGAGAACTTGAGGTTCTCCTTGCAGATCTTCTTCATCTCGGCCTCGATGGCCTCGAAGTCGTTCTCCGAGATCTTCTGGCCCTCGGGCAGGTCGATGTCGTAGTAGAAGCCGTTGTCGGTGGCGGGGCCGTAGGCGAAGTCGGCCTCGGGGTACAGGCGCTTGATGGCCTGGGCCATGATGTGCGCGGCGGAGTGGCGAACGACGTGCGTGACCTCGTCCTCGGGGCACTCGATGACTTGGCCGTCGTTCTGCAGGATCTTCATGTAAAACCTCTCCCTTAGGTTGGAAGCAACGCATGCTCAGCAATAAAAAAGCCCAACGGGCGGAATGCCCGGGGCAATATACGGCACCTGCCACGCGGCAACCCGTGCCGCGGGTGTGGGGCAGGCGCCTAGATAGTGTTAGTTCGCGCTGCGGGCGCGAGCACGTTCAGCATACGGACGAACCTCTCGGTTGCTTTTATGGGTTATAGGTTTACCACAAACGACCGTGGCTCGAAACCCCGTTACAAAAAGCCCTGCTTGCCGCAAACCAAGAAACCCCACCGTAAAGGCGGGGTTTCTACAAGTCGATTGACTATGGCGCCAAGCTTACTGGATGTGCGTGCGGCAGTAGGGGCAGACCTTCCAGTGGGCATCGAGCGGACGGCGGCAGCTCGGGCAGACGTTGCGCACCTGCGTGTTGCAGACGGGGCAGACAACGAAGTCCTTCTCGATGGGAGAGCCGCATTGCGGGCAGGTGCCGTACTGGGCGAGCTGGCGCTCACGCAGGGCCACGTCGAGCTCCTGCTCCTCGCGGTCGAGCAGGTAGGAGTTCGGGCGCAGCACGAGATAGGCCACAAGGCCGACGATGGGAATGAGACCGATGACGGCCCAGACGACGATGTTCTGGACGCCGCGGCGGCGGGCATCGTTGACCACGTAGACGACGGAGAGCACGTAGAGCGCAACGATAAAGCCGACGAAGGCGTAGATGACGGCCATGAGCTGGGGCGACATGAGCTCGGAGATGTACTTGGACATATCGGGAAACCTTTCGGCCTCTAGATGCGTGCAGAAACAAACAAAACAACTATAGCGGCAGTGCCGGGGATATGCACGCCCAAGACCGCAATGCACAGAATGACCGGGTAGACCGACCCCTCAGGCAATAACGGCAAAGAGCGCGCTCGGAAGTTATCTCCCGAGGATTCCCGCGACCTCTCCCGCGAGCGTGATGGTGCCCGCGGCCACGAAGGGGGCGTCGGCGTTATCGAAGATTGCCAGCGCGACCTCGACATCGTCGGTGACGCCCAGAAGGTCGCTCTCCGGGCGTCCGAGCTCCTCGAGCTTTGCGCGCACCAGGTCGGCAAGGTCGGCGGCGGGCATCGCGCGGTCGTTGGCCGTCTGCGTCACGACGACCGAGGGGAATGCCGGCACCAAAACGTCCAAGATGCCGGCAACGTCCTTGTCGGCAAGCTCAGCGGTGAGCAGCGTGGGCCGACGCGAGACATCCGGCTCCATCTCGTTGAGCGAGGCGATGAAGTTCTCGCAGCTCTGAGGGTTATGGCAGGCATCGATAAGCTTGACGGGGTCGCTCCGCAGAAGGTCGAACCGCCCGGGCGTGGGGCACGAAAGCAGCGCGGCGTTGAGCGCCTCGTGATCGAGTTCGCGCCCAAGATAGGCCTCGGACAGCATGATAGCGCATGCGGCGTTTTGCGCCTGGTAGCTCGGCTTGCGCATCTGCGGCGTATAGATGGCACGCGGCGTGGTGGCCGAAAACTCAAGCGTATCGCCCAGGCAGCGCGGCGTCTTGGTAACGGCATGGTTCGAGACGAGCGGCACGACCCCGTACTCACGGCAGCGGGCGTCCATGACGGGCTGGACCGTCGCCTCGTGCGTGCCCTCCCCCAGAACCACGGCGCGACCCGGCTTGATGACGGCAGCCTTCTCCCCCGCGATCTCGGCCAAGGTGGAGCCGAGGATTCGCGTATGGTCGAGCCCGATGCCCGTGATAGCCACTGCCACGGGGTCGGTCGCAGAGGTCGCGTCCCAACGGCCGCCCATGCCGACCTCGAGCACGGCAACCTCGACGCGCGCCTCGGCAAAGACCACGAGTGCAGCCGCAGTCAGCAGGTCGAAGGGCGTGATGGTGTAGGGAGCCTCCCCCGCCGCAATGCGAGCGGCGTTCACGCGGCGCCCGGCCTCCGCCGCAGCGGAGACGCCGTGGGCGAACTGCTCGTCTGAGACCACGCGCCCCGCGACTTCCATGCGCTCGGGGTAGCGCACGAGCTGCGGCGATGTGTAGAGCGCTGCGCGCTTGCCCTCGCCCAAGAGGATCGCCTGCGTAAAGCGGGCCGTCGAGGTCTTGCCGTTCGTGCCGGCCACCTGGATGCAGTCGAAGTGCTCATCGGGCCGCGCGAGCTCATCGAGCATGTCGATGACGGTCTCGAGCAGAGGCCCCGTAGCGGCGGCGCCGTCGGCGCCCACGATGTGCCCGGTATCGGCCGCGATCGCGCACGCCTCCTCAAAAGGCATGTCCTCAACGGCAAACGGCAGAACGTACTGCTCAGAACGCTTGGGCATATATCCTCGATTCGATCAGATCTCTAGAAAAAGGAAACCTCGCGCGCGCAGCACGCGGCCACGCACGCGAGGACAAAACTGTAGAGTTAAAAGCCCTAGGAGCCCGAACGCTCCAGGCGCACCTTGCCGAAGGCGTACCAGTAAGCAAGAGCCACGAGCACGCCGCCGACGATGTTGCCGAGCGTCACGAACAGCAGGTTGGAGCACACACCGGCAACGGCGATGGCCTGCGCGCCGCCGGCAACGCCCTGGGCGATGAGCCCGAGCGGCAAGAAGAACATGTTCGCCACGGAGTGCTCAAACCCGAGCACCACGAACGCGACGACCGGGAGCACCGTGGCTGCGAGCTTGTCGCAGACCGTGCGGCCCGCGCCGCCCATCCAAACGGCCAGGCACACGAGCATGTTGCAGAGGATGCCCCGCACGAAGGCGCGCAGAGGATCG
>CAVDTO010000210.1:0-3173 GCA_963611895.1 bacterium | reverse complement strand
CGAGCACGTGCTGTTCCCCGGCGAGCTCATCGAACGCGACACGGTACGCGACCTGCGCTGCTAGGTTGGGCGGTTGCCTGGTTTCCCTACTGTGAAAAAATGCCTTTTCGCACAGTTGGAGGCCGAGAAAGGGGTCCTAACTGCAACAAAATGCCTTTCGTAACAGTAGCGGGGCAAGGCTCGGCATCTGACTACTCGGTGTCTGCAAATCGGTGCCCGCTGTCTCAAAGTCAAGGCTTCCATTTCTGTAGCGTTGTGGATTGCGCTCCTGCACACCATGTTTACCAGCATGTTGTTGAAAACCTGATTTGCGGAACTCCCAAATGCGGTCGCTCGGCCTCCCTGAACGGTCCAAAACGACCGTTCGCCGAGTACGAAAGCTCCCCATGCCTCCAGAGGTGAGGTTTCCGCCTGCCTCCACCTGCGGCGTCAAATTCTCGTACAGTTCGCGTTCAGTTCACGTCAAGGTGTTGAAAACTGCAGGCAGATTATGCTTTTGGCACCGGACGAACAGGGGCGATGCCAATGAAGAGGACCCAGACGAAATCTGCGCTCGACAAGATGCTGGATGAGGCGGAGGCGCGGCACCGCTGTGCCGTCATCGAGAACCGTGCACTCTATGCAGCCGCTTGCCGGCTCGTGCAAAGCAAGGTGCTTGTTCGTCCGCTTCCGGGGATGTTTATGCGGGTGAGCACGTGGGGCTCGATGGACAAGATGCCGAGGGTCCGCTGGAGATATGCGCACGATACGTTTAAGGAACGGCATCCGGGCAAAGCCCTCTGCAGCTTTTCCGCGGCGCTCGAATATGGGCTTTGGGTGCCGGCGCGGCGCTTGGGAACGGTTCATATCGCCGTCGCCAGTCGAACGAACGCGCGGTCGTCGACGTATGTCCACTCGCATTACTGTCCTCAAGATGAGGTCGTCGAGCGTGACGGTGCCTCTGTGACGATGCTCATGCGCACCGTGCTCGATTGCTCGCTCGAGGGCTCGATTCCCGAAGGCCTTGCCATCGCGGACAGCGCGCTGCGCTATTGCGGGCTCGACCTCGATGAATATCGGGACTATGTCGAACAGCATGCCTCGGGCAGGCCGGGTGCGGGAAAGGCACGCCTCGTCGCGCGCTATGCGGACGGACGGGCGGAGAACGGTGGGGAATCGATCGCGCGAGGCCGCATTCTTGAACTCGGCTACAGAGCGCCCACAGATCTGCAAGTCGAGTTCCTGGACGAGGTCGATGGTTCGAGCACGATCCGGACCGACATGTACTATCTGCTTGACGACGGCAGTGAGGTGATCGTCGAGCTCGATGGCATGGGAAAGTACGGGAGCAGCGCCTCGGAAACCAAAGCGGCGCTGGTCGCCGAGCGTCAACGCGAATCACACCTCACAGCGAACGGAATCCCCGTGATGCGCATCCTGTTCGCGCGCGTGTACGATGACGCCTACCTGCGGAACCTGCTGGACGCCTACAAGATCCCCCGTTGCGGCGATTCCCAACTGGTACAAAATGCCTTTCCGCACAGTTAGACGGGGCTTTGGCGCCTCTAACTGCAACAAAATGCCTTTTGTAGTAGTTGGAGGCCGAGCCTAGGGCCCTAGCTGTTACAAGATGCCGTTTTTCACAGATAGGGCCCTGTTCTCAGCATCTAACTGTGAAAAGATGCCGTTTCGCACAGTTAGGGCACCGGGAGTTAGGGCACCGGGCGTCCGGGCGTGGCAAACGCGGCAAGCTGTCTGGCTATGCCCGCCGCGACCGCTAGTTCGTGAGCGCGCAGATGCGCTCGATGAACGCATCGTAGTCGACGATGCCCACCAGGCGGGCGATCTTGTCGGGGTCCGAGAGCATGGTGACGAACGGGTCAAACACCTCGTAGAACGAATCGGAATCGTTCTTGTTGAACGCGAGCATGAACACCAGGCTCACGCGCGCGCCGCCCCAGTCGATCTCGCCCGGCGAAGAGAGCACGGCGATGGCGCTCCGGCTGGCGTTCATGCGCACCGTGTGCGGGATGGCAAAACGCGAGAACGCCGTGGACGAGAGTTCCTCGCGGTGCAGGATCTCGCTTTCGAATGAGCCCGAAACAAAGCCGTGTTCCTCGAGCAGGCTCGCAAGACGGTGCACTGCCTCCTCGCGTGTTTTGATCGCGGCATCGGTAACAAATAAATCGGGCTTGATGAATTCGCGCAGGTTAGCGGCGATCTTGGCACGGTTGCGCTCCGTGCGGATGCGGTCGACGACCCGGGCGATCTCCTTGCGGTCCGCGTCGGTCGGGAACGGGCTGATCGTGAGGACGGGCGTCGCCGAGTAGCGGCTCACGGGCGCCGTGGACACCAGGAGCTCGTTGTCTTGCACGCAATCGAGCTCGTCCTCGGTGGTCACGACGTCGGTCACCAAGACCTCGTCCTCGAAGTTGCGGTCGATGAACCGCGCGATGTGCTCAACGATCTGGTAATACGACGGGCAGTAGAGCGCCACGCGTACCTTGTCGGTGAGCTGCTTTTGCGTCTCGATGGTGCTGCCCAGGTGGAACGCGATGTAGCCGATCTCGTCCTCGGCGATGGTGAGCCCGGTCTTGCGGCTTATGAGCGCCGCCTCGGCCACCGCGGTGTCGTAGATGAGCGGGCACGAGCTGCGGATCTGCTGCGTGAGCGGGTTGCGCGCGTGCTCCCCGTTGCGGGCGCGCGCGAGCAGGTTCTTGAGGTGCAGGGCAAAGCGCACGTAGAAGTTGGGGTCCGTGAGGTCGATTCCGTAGTATCCCTCGAGGTCCTCGATGATGTCGTTGACGAGCGCGAGGCATTCGGGCCCAACGTAGCGCTCGATGTTCTCCTTGGTGGCCTGGCGGTAGTCGAGCCGGATGGCCCGCGTGGAGATAAGGA
Source organism: bacterium (assembly GCA_963611895.1). Classification (GTDB taxonomy): domain Bacteria; phylum Actinomycetota; class Coriobacteriia; order Coriobacteriales; family Coriobacteriaceae; genus Collinsella. The sequence continues at coordinate 296 of CAVDTO010000210.1, read as the reverse complement.
GTGCGAGCCCGTCGATCTCGCGCGCGGGGAAGTGGATCTCAAAGCGGTCCTGCAGCCTTTGGGCGACCTCGCGGGCCATGGCGAGCTCGGTGTCGTCGGCGGGCGACGCTCCGCCCCGCCCGGCCTCTTCTTCCACGCTGTGCTTGGCGCGGATGCGGTCGATGGAGATCGCGGTGTGGAGAACGATGTTCACGAGCGAGTAGTCGTTGACGAAGCAGTGGTGCTCCGAGAGCATGTCGCGCACGACGGCCGAGATGTACGCGGGGTCGAGGTCAGGGAAGGCCCGCTGGATGGTC
>CAVDTO010000209.1:0-3236 GCA_963611895.1 bacterium | reverse complement strand
ACCGCAGAACTCGCGTGCGTAGCCCATGCTCACGGCGCGCTCTTTCACACCGATGCAATCCAGGGTTACCTGCACATCGAGCTCGACGTGAACGCACTCGGCGTCGATGCCATGTCAGTCGCCGCGCACAAGATCGGAGGCCCCGTAGCCGCGGGCGCCCTCTATGTGCGCTCCCGCACGCCGCTCAGGCCCCGCATCTTCGGCGGAGGCCAGGAGGCGGGCAGGCGTGCCGGTACCCAGGACCTGAGGACCCAGCTCGCCTTTGCCGCCGCTGCAAAAGCCGCGAGCGCAGAGCTCAAGGCGCACGGAGACGGCACCGAGCTCGCCGACAGGCTCTACGCAGCGCTCCTAACAAGCCCGCGCATCCACGCGACCATGGGCGATCCCACAGCCGTCCGACGCCTGCCCGGCATCGTCTCGATCTATGTCGATGGCTTCGACAGCGAGGAGCTGATCCTCCAGCTCGACGCCCGGGGCTTCGCCGTCTCCGCCGGCTCCGCCTGCTCGAGCGGCTCCATGGATCCGAGCCACGTGCTCTCGGCCATGGGTATCGCGCGCGACGCCGCGCTGGGGTCGCTGCGCATCTCGTTCGACGACCGCTGCAACCCCGCCGACCTCGAGCGTTTTGCCGAGGTCCTGCTCGACCTGGTAGGTGAATCATGCTCGTAGGCGAACTCGAAAAAGCGCTCCTCACGCGATTCCCCCTGGCTGACGCCGAGGACTGGGACCACGTCGGGCTCTCCGTCGGAGACCCCGCGCAAGCCGTCGCAGGTGTCGCGTGCGCGCTCGACGCGACCGAGGCGAACGTGATGCGCGCGGCAGAGCTCGGGGCAAACGTCCTGCTCACGCACCATCCCATCTACATCAAGGCGCCCGAGCGCTTTACCCCGGCGGGCGCCGACGTGCCGCAATGCGCGAGCGCCCTCTACAAAGCGGCCCAAGTAGGGGTGAGCGTCATCTCGCTCCACACGAACCTCGATCGCTCGCTCGCCGCTCGCAACGCGGTGGCAGTGCAGTTCGGCTCAGATCCCGTCTCGTCACTCGAGCACATCGATGACCCGCAGGCCACAGGACTCGGCTCCGTCTTTGAGGTCGAGCCCTGCACGCTTGGGGCGCTGGCGAGCATCGCGGCCGAGGCCCTCGATTCGGCGCCGCGAATTTGGGGGAGCCCCAACAAGCGCTGCAAGCGCATCGCCTACTTGGGAGGATCGCTCGGATCGTTCGGCGACGTGGCGATCGAGGCCGGCTGCGACGCCATCGTGACGGGAGAGTGCGGCTACCACGTAGCCCAAGACCTTGCCATACGCGGCCTTGGCGTCATCCTTCTCGGGCACGACCGTTCCGAGGAGCTCTTTGTGAAAATACTCTCAAACGAATGCCGCCTCGCCGGCATAAGCGAGAGCGATATCTATACAATAGTGAACCTTAAACAATGGTGGACGCATACCGGAGGAGAACACTTATGAGCATCGGCTCTTCGCTACTTCAGCTGCAGGACCTCGATCTTGAGCTCACCCGCACGCAGCAGCAGCTCAACACCATGCCGGAGCTCAAGGAGCTCTCCGCAAAGCGCAAGAAGCACCAGCAGATCAAGTCTGAGGTCACGCGCCTCTACGCCAAGCGCAAGGACGCCGACATCGAGCTCGAGGAACTCGACATCGAGGAGCGCCGCTGCGAGTTCCGCACGGCCCGCGCCCAGCAGCAGGACGTAGATGCCTCCGACTACAAGCAGGTTCAGCAGCTCGAGACCGAGCTCTCGCTCATCGCCAAGGAGCTCGACAAGATCGCCTTCAAGCGCGAGCGCGCCAAGGCCGCGCAGGTCGCCGCGCTCAAAGAGGAAGCACGCGCGAAGAAGATTCTCGCCGAGTTCGAGAAAGCCCTGCTCGCCGATGCCAAGACGGCAAAGGAGAAGGCCGAGGAGCTCCAGTCCGCGATCGTAAAGCTCGAGAAGCAGCGCACAGCCGTGGCCGAAACGATTCCCGCAGCAGAGCTCGACGAGTACGAGCGCCTGCGCAAGCAGAACGGCGGCCTTGCCGTTGAGTCGATCGAGGAGAACGTACCCTCTATCTGCCACACGCAGCTCCAGGCCTCCTCGATGGACGAGCTCAGGCACGCCGGCGAGATCACGCACTGCCCGTACTGCCACCGCATGCTCGTGCTCGGCGAATCTGACGAATAGGGGAGCAGCATGGGGGCTACAACCGTTCTCGTTGCGGTAACGGGAGGCATCGCGGTCTACAAATCCTGCGAGCTCGTACGCGAGCTGCAGAAGGCCGGATACCGCGTGAAGGTGCTCATGAGCGAGCACGCCACCCACTTCGTGGACCCGCTGACGTTTAGGGCGCTTACGCGCGAGCCGGTCGCGGTCGGCCAGTTCGACGACGCGCCCCAGGCCCCCATTCACCATATCTCGCTTGCGCAGGAGGCCGACCTCGTGGTGGTTGCGCCGGCAACGGCGAACATCATCGCCAAGATGGCCACGGGCCTTGCCGACGACCTCATCTCGACCACGCTCTTGGCAACGCGCGCGCCCATCCTGGTCGCGCCCGCCATGAATGATGCCATGTGGCATGCCCCCGCGACCCAGGCAAACATCGGGACCCTGCACAGCAGGGGAGTGCGGACCGTCGGTCCCGAAAAGGGTTATCTGGCCTGCGGCGACACGGCCGATGGGCGCATGAGCGAACCTGCGGACATCGCTGCAGCCGTATGCGAGATGCTCAACCCTGAGCGACCCCTTGAGGGCAAACGGATCGTGATCACGGCAGGCCCCACGCATGAGCCCATCGATCCGGTGCGCTATATTGCGAACCGCTCTTCGGGAAAGATGGGACTCGCGCTTGCGCAGGCCGCACTCGATCTTGGAGCAGAGGTCGACCTGGTTCTTGGGCCCACGAGCCTCAACGCCCCTGCGGGTGCCCATGTGCAGCGCGTGGAGACGGCACAGCAGATGCACGATGCCGCCTATGCGGCCTTCGATGGCGCCGACGCCGCCATCTGCGCAGCCGCGGTCGCCGACTACACGCCGGCTAACGTCGCGGACCACAAGCTCAAGAAGGCCCACGAGAAGCTCGATTCGATCGAGCTCGTTGAGACCGCAGACCTCTTGGCGGACCTGAGCGCCCGCAAGGGGGAGCGCGTTGTGATCGGATTTGCAGCCGAGACCAACGACGTTCTCGAGCACGCCGCGGCCAAGCTCGCGTGCAAAAGCTGCGACGCCATCGTGGCTAACGACG
>CAVDTO010000208.1:0-3247 GCA_963611895.1 bacterium | reverse complement strand
ATGGGACCCACCCTATCGATAAATTCCCCGCCGTTCACCTCGTTGAGGGCGCTTTCGGGCATCTCGAGGATGTTCTTCTGGGTGCTGGCGTTGCTGGTCTTGCTGGTCTCGTTGGCGTTGGTGTTCTCGTTCATTATCGGATCCTCCTTGGTCCTCTGCCTGTGATGTTCGGCCGCCCCTTGGCGACTGACCTCATAGTACGAGAAGGTTCCGACTCATCCCGTGACCTGCGGGTTTTGGCCCCCTTAACGTTTTATTAAGCGCCAGCAGGTCTTTGCCCCGCGCTCCTCGGACCGATGCGATGCGAATGCGCCGCCCAACGCAAAAGACCCGACCTCGGAGTGCTTTCCGAAGTCGGGTCTATCGAGCCTTATGTAGATGGGCTCATCTAAGGCGAAAGCGGTCTTGGCGGGAGTCCTCGCGCCTGGGCATCCGCCGAGAGTCGCCCGCCTTGCTCAGCGGATAGGGCCGCCGCCCGGGTTGGGATTCACTTTGTACCAAGCGAAGTCCTCGAGATTCATGTGCGTCTCGCCGCAACGGGAGCAACGGAAATAGAGAGGCGTCCGCGGCCCGACCATGTTGCACTTGCCCTCGATCTTTCCGCCGCAATTCTTGTGGTAATAGACGTCGAGCAGGCTCTCGAAACCACTGTCCGGAAGCAGGCCGCCGCCGTTCACGTCGTTGAGGGCGCCTTCGGGCATCTCGACGACGATCTTCTTGGTGTTGGTCTTGGTGGGCTCGGTGGCGCTGACGTTCGTGTTCATCATCGGATCCTCCTTGGTTCTCGTCCCGTGATGTTCGGCCGCCCCTTGGCGACTGGCCTCATAGTACGAGAAGGTTCCGATCAGACCCGTGACCTGCGGGTTTTTGGCCCCCTTAACATTTTGTTAAGCGCCGGCAGGTCTTTGCCCCGCGCTCCTCGGCACGCGCAGGCTCGGCCACCCAAACGTAAAAGACCCGACCCCGGAGTGAGTCCGAAGTCGGGTCTGCCGAGTCTGCTGCGTATGGGTTCACCTAAGGCGAAAGCGGCCTTGGCGGGAGTTCCCGCCGCTGGACCCCTCCGCTATTCCACGTCTTCTGCCGTGGGCACCGGTGCGCGGCCCGAGGTACGGGGGTGGATCTCCATGCTCTGGAACCGGTTCGCCATGTACTCGTTATCAAAATGCTCGGCGTAGAACTGCTCCACCGGCGAGGTCGGCTCGATGCCCGACACACGCTCGTACCAGCAGTCGAGCGCCTGGAGCGTCATAAAGCAGTCGACCACCATGAGCGCCGAGACCGCCACCGTGAGCGAGTAGCGCCACTTCCACGGAATGAGGTTGATGAGCTTGAGCAGGCGCGGCAGGCAGAGCTTGATCCACAGCAGGCCGCCCAGGCCCCAGAGGGCCGTCATCTGCGTGCAGGCCCGCGCGCCCGTGAGCAGCACGATGGGGTCGGGCAGGCCAAAGAGCGTGACGTCGTCGTAGAGCCACGCGATCACGCCGAACGACGTCTGCAAAAACCAGCTCACGAACACCTCGAACGCGCCGCCGAGCACCGCGCTCACCAAAAAGATGAGCAGCGGGCTGCGCTTGTAGAAGCGGTTGAGCGCCATGGTCATGATCACCGCGCCGAGGCCGTAGATGGGCGAGAGCGGCCCGAACAGCACGCCCGCGCGGTCTTGGTAGACGCCCGGCTCGTCGATCGTCATGTGCCAGACGGTCTCGAGAATGAGCCCGAGCAGGCTGCAGACCATGAAGACCCAGAACAGGTTGAAGAAGTTGAGCTTGATGTAGCCCTCGCCGGTCTCGTCGCGGCCGAGCAAGCCCTCGGCGGCGGCGTCGCGGTCGAGCATGTTTCGCAGGCGGCGCTGCAACTCGCGCTCTTGGCGCAGCACCGGGTCGACCGTGGCGGAAAGCGCGATGAGGATGACGAGCTGCGCGGCCGGACGGATAAGCGCGGGGCTCACGCCCTGGAGCATGACGTCGATGAGCAGCTCGATGACGGTGAACGCGATGAGCACGTACGAGATGAGCGCCGCGTTGCGCCGGCGGTCGCGGATGAGCGAGACGCCGAAGATGATGAGCGCCACCGACGAGGCCACCGAGAGCATGATGCCGGCGACCGCGATGCTCACGGAGAGCGTGACGTCGCCGCCGAGCGCCACGGTTGAGGAGCGGTGCACGATGGCGAGGATCGTCATGCCAAAGAAGACCGCCACCGAGGGCAGCGTGAGCACGCCGTCGGCCAGGCAGAGGAAGCCGTAGATCTTGATGAGCAGCGGGAGGGACTTGCTCTCCGCGGTGTTGGGGACCTTGGGGTCGAGGAGGCTGGCGACGCGACGGCGGCCGACGGGGCTGGACGCGCCAGTGACCGGGTCGCTGGGCGTTGCCGGGGGCTGGGCTGGGGCCGGAGCCGCGGCCGTTACCGTGGCCGTGGCCTGGTCCGGATCCGAGGCCGCGTTTTTATCCGCGCGGTTGCCGCGGTTTGCGAGCATGCGAGCTCCTTAGGTTGCTGGGCAGCACGTAAAGTACCCGCATATGATAGCGCTGTGGGGGCAGGCATCCTACACGACAAAAGCGGCGCGGACGCAGCCGAACAGTACGCGTCCACGAGCTTGCCGCGCCAAAGCCCGAAAGATCCCGCGGCCTAATTCAAAATGCGCACTGGCCAAGCATCGGCGCAATCGTCTCGCATGCGTGTGACGCTCATCCGTGCGTTTACCGAGGCACGGGTTCGTGCGATTATGGCTAGGCGCCCGGCACGCGGCGGGCGCAACGCTAGCGGGAAGGCGGCAGGTACATGGTCAAGGGCATCGGAATCGATTCGGTCGATATCGCGGAGATGGAGCGCCTGTGCGCGGACATGGAGTGCTCGTTCGTGCGGCGCACCTTTACCGAGGCCGAGCGCGCGCAAGCCGCGGCGCGTCACAAGCCCGCGCAGGTGCTCGCCGGCAAGTTCGCCGTCAAAGAGGCCGCGTTCAAGGCGCTCGCGCAGCTCACCGAGAACGGGTTCGACTTCCGCCGCGTGGAGACGCTCGAAGACGAAAACGGCGCCCCGCACATCACGACCACGGGCCGACTCGCCGAGGTCCTCGCCGAAGCCGGTGTGAGCGAGCTGCTCGTCTCGATCACCAACGAGCGCAACCTCGCCACCGCCATCGTGCTGACGCAGTAGCAGTGCGGACTAGACGGTGGCGTTCGGCCGACTCCAAGCTCCAGCAGAAGGGCGGAGTGGAGCGTTCAGGCGGCCGAACCTGGGCTTCAGT
>CAVDTO010000207.1:0-3254 GCA_963611895.1 bacterium | reverse complement strand
CCCTCGAGTAGAGCGTTCGGGCCGGTTGTCCGGCTATCCATCTGCGAGAGTTCGACCTGACGCCCGCCGGGGAGATACCCCCGGAAACGTCCTCGGCAAATGGGAGCGCCCACGCGCCTCGCCCTTTGGGCATTGGCGTGCGGGCGCTCCCTTGCCTGCGGAATGTTTCCGGAAGTATCTCCCCGGCGGGCTGACGTTTACTTGGTCGATGCTGCCGGACGCCCGTCCCGCTGGTCGCTTGCAAGCCGGTGTTAGAGTCCGTACAGCTCGCTGAACTTTGCCTCGAGGTAGCGGCAGTAGTAGCTTGCGTCGAACGGCATGCCGCAGGCGGTCTCGATGAGCTCGGGGGCGTCCTTGCTGCGGCCCCATTGCCAGATGTGCTCGCCCAGCCAGGCGCGCACCGGCGCGAGGTCGCCCGAGGCGCATGCGGCCTTGAGGTCCACGTGGTCGCGGCACATGGCGGGCACGTACTGCGCGTCGTAGGCGCTGCCGAGAGCGTAGGTGGGGAAGTACCCGAACGAGCCGCACGACCAGTGCGTGTCCTGCAGCGCCCCCAGCGTGTGGTTGGGCGCCTCGATGCCCAGGTATTCGCGCATGTAGCGGTTCCAGAGCCCGGGGACGTCCTTGGCGCTCGCCTCGCCGGCAAAGAGCAGGCGCTCGATCTCGTAGCGCACCATCACGTGCAGCGGGTAGGTGAGCTCGTCGGCCTCGGTGCGCACGAGCGAGGGCTCGGCGATGTTCGCGGCGCGGTAGAGCTCCTCTTCCGAAACGCCCCCGTAGACCTCGGGCGCGTGCGCGCGGAGCACCTTGAGCAGCGGACCCATGAACTCCCGGCTGCGGGCGACCGTGTTCTCAAAGAAGCGGCTCTGGCTCTCGTGGATGCCCATCGAGGTGCCGCCCTCCAGGCAGGTCTGCGCGTAGGCGGGGTTCACGCCGAGTTCGTAGAGCGCGTGGCCCGACTCGTGCACGATGGTGAACACGTTGGAGAGGCAGTCGTTCTCGTGGATGTGCGTGGCCACGCGTGCGTCGCCTGTGCTAAAGCCCTCCGAGAACGGATGCTCGGTGTAGGCGAGCGCGGAGTCGTCGGGCGCGAGACCCACAAGCTGCATGAGGTCGAGCGAGATGGCGCGCTGGGCGGCCTCGCTCACGTGCGCGCTCAAGAACGCGGGACGCTCCTGCGGGCCCTGCTCGCCGATGGCGTGCACGAGCGGAACGACCGTCTTGCGCACGCTCTCGCAGAAGGCGTCGAAGCCCTGAGCGGTGAGACCGCGCTCGAACTGGTCGAGCCAGAGGTCGTAGGGGTCGCGCGCGGGGTCCATGAGCTGGGCCTGGTGCTTGAGGGAGCCCACGATCTTATCCACGTAGGGCTCAAAGCTCTCCCAGTCGTTCGCGAGCTTTGCCTTGTGCCAGCAGGCGTTGGCCTCGCAGGTGAGGCGCGTCCACGCGGCGGCCTCCTCGGTGGGGATGGCGCGGGCCTCGCGCTGGTCGCGTGCGAGCACGCGCGCCTCGGCGGCGAGCTGCTCATCGTCGATGGCCCCGGCATCGACTGCGCGCTGGACCTCGCGCACCACGGCCACCGATGACTTCTTGGTGAGCAGCTTGTGATGCTCGCCCGCGAGCGCGCTCATGGCCTCGGCGCGCGCGTCGGCCCCGTTGACGGGGGCGATCGTGTCGCCGTCGAACTCGCTGATCTTCATGAGGTACTCGCGCAGCCAGAGCTTGCGCTCCAGCTTGCGCAGGCGCGCGGCAGCCTTGGCGGCGTCCTTCTTCTGCTTCTTGGCCTTCTTATGCTTTTGAGCTGCGTCGTTCTTCTTCGACATCATGCCCTCCTTTGGATCTTGAGCTGCTCCCCAGTGTATCCGTCTTGCCGGGTGGGCGTTGCCGGCCCGCGTGCTATGTTGAGGGGAGATTGCAGAGCAAGGAGGATATATGGAAGTCAAGGCATGGACCTACGAGGAGTTCCCGGAGTTTGGCGAGCCGGTCGAGGGGGCCGTTCACGTTGCCACCACGGGGCACGAGATGGGCGTGGACTATCGGCGCGACGTGGTCTATGCCGCGCGCGAGACGGGCGACCTGCATCTTCAGCTGCTGATGCCCTCCACGCGCGAGCTCCGCCTTACGGGCAAGGGCGAGCTGAGCGGCACGATCGACATGCCGCCCGCGGGGTTTCCGTGCCTGGTGTACGTGCAGGGCTCCGCGTGGAAAAAGCAGGACTGCTACCGCGATCTGCCGCAACTTGCGCAGCTCGCCTGTCGCGGGGTCGTCGTGGCCGTGGTCGAGTACCGCGATTCGTCGATCGCGCCGTATCCCGCCCAGATCCACGACGCCCAGCGCGCGGTGCGCTTTGTGGCCGAACATGCTCAGGATTACCGCGTGGATGCGGGCCGGATCTTTTTGGGCGGCAACTCGTCGGGCGGGCATACGGCGGTGTTCTCGGTGCTCGTTCCGTGTGAGGACGGCGCCATGCTCATGGATGAGGTGCCGGTGCGCGGCGTCATCGACTGGTACGGCGCAGTGAGCCTCATGCGCGAGGATGGCTATCCCACCACGATCGACCGCGGCCTGCCCACGAGCCCCGAGGGCATGATGATGGGCGGCGTCAACCTGCGCGAGCGCCCCGACCTATGCCGCGAGGGCACGGCGACGACTCACATCGACGCCGCAACGCAACTTTGCCCGGTGCTCCTGGTGCACGGAACCAAGGACCGCACCGTGGGTACGGTGAACTCGGTCGACCTCTACGAGCACCTGCGCCGGCACGGCCACGCGGCCGAGCTCGTCTTGCTCGACGGCGCCGACCACGGCGGCGCGGAGTTTTTTGCGCCCGAGCTGGTCGACATCTACCTGAGCTTCATGGATAAGTGCACCCGCTAGGCCCATCTCGTTCGCCTGCTCCGGTGCGCCCTGTGCTATCCTTCTAGCCAGTGCGTTGACGGAGAGGGCATGGCCCGCCGCGCTGCCGCACGAGAGAGGGAGGGCCATGGGCTGCGAGCCTTCCTGCGGCGGCAAGGACTGTGCGTTCACTCCCGAGCTGCTGCCTGAACGGGCGGCGCGGCCGCGCGCCGCGTGCCTGAGTAGGGGAGCCGCCGCTCCTGCGACAACGGGGCCAAAGGGGGTATGCCGGGCAGAACATCCGGCAGCCAATCAAGGTGGTACCGCGGAATTCAGCCGTCCTTGGGATCTGTTCCCAAGGACGGTTTTCTATTTTGGAAAGGATGATCGATGAGTCTGATCGAGGATCTTGCCGCGCTCGA
>CAVDTO010000206.1:0-3273 GCA_963611895.1 bacterium | reverse complement strand
AGACCGTAAACGGCGGACCCATCCAGACCGGCGAGAAGTTCACCTTCACACTGCTCGACGCCGAGGGTAAGCAGGTTAACGGCACGAACGAGATCACCGCGACCAAGGAGAACCCCACGGTCTCCTTCGGCGAGCTCAAGTTCACCGAAGCCGGCACCTACACCTACACCGTCCATGAGACGAGCGAGCTCGGCAACGGTTGGACCAACGACGACGACTTCACCGTGACCTTCACGGTCGAGGTTGGCGACGACCGCAACCTCAAGATCACGCGCGTGGAGTACGGCGAGCGCGGTTACGAGAAGGACGGCTCCGTGGTCGCCAAGTTCGACAACCTCTACGAGGCACCCACTCAGCCCGAGAAGCCCTCCAAGCCCGAGGCCCCCAAGAGCAAGGAAAAGCCCAGCACGCAAACCGTGACCGTCAAGGCAACGACGGTAACGAAGGCCACGCAGCTCCCCAAGACCGGCGACACGCTGAGCGCCACCGCTCCCCTCGCGACAGTCCTTGCAACGGCGGGAGCCGCCCTCATCGGCATGGCCGCACTCGACCTCTGGCGCAAGAACAGGCGCAGCGAGGGCTAGTGCGATCGGTCCTCGCCCAACCCGCTGAGCGAAGCTAATCGAAATATCCGCTCAACCAGAGCCGCCCGCAACCCGGGCGGCTCTAATCTTGTTTGGGCAGATGCGTGTGATCGCACCCGAACCAGCGATTGGGGCATGCGTCGCTACCTGGACGTGTCGTTGCTTGAGGAGGTCGAGGCCTAGCGGAGGACGACAAAGGACCGTGCCGACGGCAGCATGGAGGTCAGCATAAATTTGCGAAAGATTCTTGACGGCACGGCGTCCCCCCTTTCAACGCGGCACCGCACCCTCAAGCCCCAAGAAAGAGCGACTCAATGAGGCATTTTGACGAAGCGTAGAAACCAACGTTCGCGACGCATACGGCACTTCCGTTGTTTCATTGTTCCAAACCCATAACGCCGCTTCTCAGCTCGCTCTCCCGTAGCGCCACTCCACGCATCGCCCAGCAAAGTCGCTCGGCCACGCTACCCAACAGATGCCCCCAGACGACGCCCCGACATGACCGCCAAGGCCTCAAGCTTCAAAATATCCAACCCCTCTATACCTCCTTCCTCGGCGTTTATAAATGAAACGGTTCAATTTATTGAAGCGTTTTAGTGTGCCAATTACAGGATTTTTACGTCCTGTCAACGCCTAACTTGCTATCATTCAAGCCGTAGGGTAAATCTCCGATCGCAAGGAGACATTTATGGTGAAGAAGTCACCGGAGAAAGCTGCCCCCGCCATCGTGGACAACGTGGAGGCGCTCGAGGCCAAGCTGCAGGCAATGCGCGAGGCCCAGGCCAAATTCGCGGAGTACACGCAGGAGCAGGTAGACAAGATCTTCTACGAGGCTGCCATGGCCGCCAACAAGGCGCGTATCCCCTTGGCCAAGCTCGCCATCGAGGAGACCGGCCGCGGCGTTCTTGAGGACAAGGTCATCAAGAACCACTACGCCGCCGAGTACATCTACAACGCGTACAAGGACACCAAGACCTGCGGCGTGCTCGAGCACGACGAGGCCTACGGCATCACCAAGGTCGCCGAGCCGATCGGCATCGTTGGCGCCGTCATCCCGACGACCAACCCGACCTCCACGGCCATCTTCAAGACGCTGATCTGCCTCAAGACCCGCAACGCCATCATCATCTCCCCGCACCCGGCAGCCGCCAAGTGCACCATCGCCGCCGCCAAGCTCGTGCTCGACGCCGCCGTCAAGGCCGGCGCGCCCGAGGGCATCATCGGCTGGGTCGACGTCCCCTCCATCGAGCTGACCAACAAGGTCATGGCCGATGTCGACATCATCCTCGCCACCGGTGGCCCGGGCATGGTCAAGGCCGCCTACTCCTCCGGCAAGCCCGCCCTGGGCGTCGGCGCCGGCAACACCCCGGTCATCATCGACGACACGGCCGACGTCAAGCTCGCCGTCAACTCGATCATCCACTCCAAGACCTTCGACAACGGCATGATCTGCGCTTCCGAGCAGTCCGTGACCGTCATCGACTCCATCTACAAGGAGGTCAAGGCCGAGTTCCAGGCCCGCGGCTGCTACTTCGTCAAGAAGGGCGCCGAGATGGAGGCCCTGCGCGGCGCCATGTTCAAGAACGGCGCGCTTGACCACCGCATCCCGGGCATGGCCGCTGCCAAGATCGCCGAGCTCGCCGGCATCGAGGTTCCCGCCAAGACCAAGATCCTGATCGCCGAGGTCACCTCCACCGACCCGGCCAAGGAGGAGTTCTCGCACGAGAAGCTCTCCCCGGTCCTCGCCATGTACCACGCCAAGGACTTCCAGGAGGCCGTCGACAAGGCCGAGCACCTCGTGCTCGCCGGTGGCCCGGGCCACACCGCCTCCCTCTACGTGCACCCGGCCCAGAGCGAGAAGATCGCCCAGTTCCAGCACGTCATGAAGGCCTGCCGCATCGTCATCAACACCCCGTCCTCGCACGGCGGCATCGGTGACCTCTACAACTTCGGCATGAAGCCGTCTCTGACCCTGGGCTGCGGCTCCTGGGGTGGCAACTCCGTCTCCGAGAACGTTGGGGTGAAGCACTTGATCAACGTCAAGACCGTGGCCGAGCGCCGCGAGAACATGCTGTGGTTCCGTGCTCCCGAGAAGGTCTACTTCAAGAAGGGCTCCACGCCCGTCGCCCTCGACGAGCTGGGCACGGTCATGGGCAAGAAGCGCGCCTTCATCGTGACCGACCAGTTCCTCTTCAAGAACGGCAACACCCGCGCCATCGAGGCCAAGCTCGATGCCATGGGCATCGCCCACGACTGCTTCTACGACGTCGAGCCCGACCCGTCGCTGCAGTGCGCCCGCCGCGGTGCCAAGCAGATGGCCCTCTTTGAGCCCGACGTGATCATCGCCGTCGGCGGCGGCTCCGCAATGGACGCCGGCAAGATCATGTGGATGATGTACGAGCACCCCGAGTGCAAGTTCGAGGACATGGCCATGGACTTCATGGACATCCGCAAGCGCATCTTCACCTTCCCCGAGATGGGCAAGAAGGCCTACTTCGTCGCCGTTCCGACCTCCTCGGGCACCGGCTCCGAGTGCACGCCGTTCGCCATCATCACCGACAAGGACACGGGCATCAAGTGGCCGCTCGCCGACTACGCGCTGCTCCCGAACATGGCCATCGTCGACGCCGACAACTGCATGACCGCCCCGCGCGGCCTGACTGCTGCCTCCGGCATCGACGTCATGACC
>CAVDTO010000205.1:0-3287 GCA_963611895.1 bacterium | reverse complement strand
AAGCACGAGGCGTTCTTCATCTTCGATGCCGACAACCTGCTCTCGCGCGACTACGTGTCCGTCATGAACGATGTGTTCGACCAGGGCTTCATGGCCATCACGAGCTATCGTAACTCCAAGAACTTCGGCAGCTCCTGGGTCTCCTCGGGTTACGCCACGGGCTTCTTGAGCGAGGCGCGCTTCATGAACGGCCCCCGTATGATGCTCCATACCTCGTGCGCGGTCTCGGGTTCGGGCTTTTTGGTCTCGGCGCGCATCGTCGAGGCCATGCACGGCTGGCAGTTCCACACGCTCACCGAGGACATTCAGTTCTCGTCGTTCTGTGCCATCCATGGCGTGCGTATCGGGTATGCGCCAGCGGAGTTCTTTGACGAGCAGCCCGTCAAGCTCAAGGCTTCCATTCGTCAGCGCATGCGTTGGACCAAGGGGTTCTACCAGATCCTCTTCAGCTACGGCGGGCAGTTCATCAAGTCCATCTTCAAGTTCCGCAGGTTCTCGGCGTACGACTTCTTCATGACCGTCGCCCCTGGCAACCTGCTCACGCTCATCACCGTGCTCGTGAACGCGACCTTCCTCTTTGTGGGCGGGCTCAGCCACGGCTTTTTGGCAACCGACGCCGAGCTGAACTCGTGCATCGGGTCCATCCTCTTCACCCTGTGCTATTTCTACATCGTGTACTTCATTCGCGGCCTTGCCACGACGTTCACCGAGTTCAAGCATATCCATTGCCCGCAGAAGTGGCGCCTGGTGACCAACCTCTTCACCTTCCCGCTCTTCATGTTCACCTACATTCCGCTCACGCTTGCGGCGCTCTTTCTCAAGGTCGACTGGGTTCCCACGCCGCACGACGTCTCCGTTACACTCGAAGAGGTCGTCGAGGGTGTTCGCTAGCTCTAGCGGTTCGTCGTTTGCTGCGATCGTGCTGCTCAAGGCGCTCATCTGCGCGCTTCTTGCTGCCGCTGCGGTGATCGATGCGCGCGAGCGTCGGTTTCCCAACCCGCTCGCGCTCGCTCTTGCTGTGAGCTGCTCTTGCTATGTGTCGCTGGTGCGAGGCATCGAGGACGGGGCGTTTTCCATCTTCGTTGCGCTGCTTGTGACGCTCGCCTTGTTTGGATCCGAGCTGCTCTGGCGGGCGCGCGGGGGAGTGCCGGGCCTCGGGATGGGCGACATCAAGGCCATGTTCTCCCTGTTCTGCCTTGATTTTCTGTTGGGGTGCATCGCATTTGCCGGTGGAATGCTTTTGCTGGCACTCGTCGGCCTCGCATTCAAGCGCGACTCTCTCCCGGCCCTGCCGTTCATCTGCTCCCTCGGACTTGCCCTATTGCTTGTGATGCCGCTTTGACTCAGGCCGTGTTTCGTGTAAAGATATACGAACACATGTTTGAAATGGAGCTCTCTTGGCTGCACAGGACGTTAACGCAACGGCTCGCATAAAGGCCGATCTCGAGGCTATACCCCCGGCGCTCTCCGATGGCCTCGTGCGGCGTATGGAGCATGACCGAGCCAGCGGGTGGGCGAACCCGTACCGCTGCGACGACTCTCAAGTGGTAAGGCGCGTCGACCGCGCTGCGGATCGCGCGAATATCTGGCGGCCTGCGTTCGTGCGCGACACCGAGAAGATTCTCCACACACCCGCCTACAGCAGATATGCGGGCAAGACCCAGGTCTTCAGTTTCCGGTCCAACGATGACCTCTCGCGGCGCGGTCTGCATGTTCAGCTGGTCTCGCGCATCGCGCGCGATATCGGTTTTGCGCTCGGGCTCAACTGCGACCTGATCGAGGCCATCGGCCTCGGGCACGATTTGGGGCACACTCCCTTCGGTCATGCGGGGGAGCGGTATCTCAACGCAATCTTCCACGAGCGAACCGGGCGTTACTTCTTCCATAACGTGCATTCCGTTCGCGTGCTCGACGTGCTCTATGGCCGCAACCTCAGCCTTCAGACGCTTGACGGCATTCTTGCCCACAACGGCGAATACGAGCAGCGCGAGTTCCAGGTCTCGGGGCTTTCGGGCTTCGAGGAGTTCGATGCGCTCGTCGAATCCTGCTATGAGGAGGGCGATCTCGCCATCGGGCACATCAGGCCCATGACGCTCGAAGGCTGCGTGGTCCGGATTTCGGACATCATCGCTTACGTGGGGCGCGACCGGCAGGACGCCATTGAGGCGGGTCTGCTCGAGCCGAGCGCGTTCGACGACGGACTCGGCGGGGCCTATAACTCCTGGATTCTCACCCATGCCTCGGCGGACATCATCGAGCACAGCTACGGCAGCGATCGTATCTCGATGAGCGACGAGCTCTTTGCCGAGATCCGCCGTGCCAAGGCGGAGAACTACGCGAAGATCTATCGCTCGGGAGGCATCGAGGGGGAGTGCGCAGAGCGGCTCGCGGAAGCGTTCCGGCTTATGTACGAGCGATTCCTCGGCGATCTTGAGCGCGGGGACGAATCGTCTTTTATCTTTCGGCACCATATCGCGCGCATCGAACGGGCGCTTTCCTATTACGGACGAACCTACGATTACGCGAGCGATCCCGACCAAACGGTCGTGGATTACATCGCGAGCATGACCGACGACTACTTCTCGGAGCTCGCGTGCCGACTCTTCCCTCAAATCGACTTTCCCCAAAGGACCTACATCAATGAACGACCTCTTCTCATCGGCGAATAGGGAGCGCGAGCTCAAACGGGCGCCCCTTGCCGTGCGCATGCGGCCCACGACGCTCGACGAGTACGTGGGGCAGGAAAAGGCGGTCGGACCCGGCTCGTGGCTTCGCTCCGCCATCGAGCACGACGTGCTCTCGAGCGTCATCCTCTACGGCCCTGCCGGCACGGGAAAGACCACCCTCGCCAAGATCATCGCCGCGCATACGGAAAGCGAGTTCGTCGAGGTATCGGCCGTGACGGGTTCGGTCAAGGACCTGAGGCGCGAGATCGACGAGGCCAAGAGCCGGCTTTTGACCTTCGACCGCAGGACCATCCTCTTCATCGACGAGATCCATCGCTTCTCGCGCTCTCAGCAAGATGCCTTGTTGCACGCGGTGGAGAACCGCACCGTCATCATGATCGGCGCCACGACGGAGAATCCGTATTTCGAGGTCAACTCCGCCCTTCTCTCGCGCGGCCGCGTGGTCGAGCTCGAGCATCTCAAGGACGAGGATATCGAGACGATCCTCAGGCGCGCGCTCCATGCGTCCTTTGGACTTGCCGACAGGTTCTCTATCGGCGATGACGCGATCCGTGCCATCTGTACGCTCGCCGCGGGAGACGCCCGCTCGGCCCTCACGAC
>CAVDTO010000204.1:793-3322 GCA_963611895.1 bacterium | reverse complement strand
GCATCGAAATCTAGGAACAAAGACGGCGCCCCTGCCGCATCGGGAACTACGCTCCCGTTCTTAGTCCCCGCGGGCTTGCTCCTTGCATTTGCGCCTGATGCGCCTCGAGGGAATCGGGGCCAATCGTGACAAGGCGGGTTTGGAGCTGCAGCGCCACGGGCGTGCATATCAACGAAAGCGAGCTCGCCTTCATGAGGGTCGTGACCGAGGGCGGTAGGAGCAAAAGGGCGCTTTCGTATGCCGAGATCCAACGGCTGCTGGATTGCAGCATCGGCACAGCGCGGAACATGCCGGGGTCTCTTAGGAACAAGGGCTTTTTGACCGTTCGCAGCAGATTCAGAAAAGACGGCGGACAGGTCGCAAACGAATACGCGCTAACGGCAAAGGGCATCGGGCTGCTCGCCTCTTTGCTCGGGCCCGAGGGCTCGGAACCGGGGTCGTGAGCATTTGGCGGCTTCAAAGCCGAGCCGCCGTTTTCCGATCTTCCCCTGATTTTTGACCGTTTGCGAACCGTTGTAAGGAGAAACATATGAAACGTCGCATGTATACGGCCCTTTTGCTTTTGGCGGTGATCGTGGCATGCGTTGCTGCTGCGCCCGCGGCATGGGCCGAAGAACCTACCCAGGAGGCCGCGCTCGAAGACGTTTGGGTGAATGGTACTTCGGGCAAGGATAGCAACCCGGGCACCGAGGCCAAACCCGTAAAGACCTTCGCCCACGCCAAGGAGCTCATGGAGCAGTACGGCTCCAAGATCATGTGGGTCTCCGGCGCGCTCAGCGTCCGCGACGCCGAAGCTTGGGACCTTGGCGGCAAGTCCATGATGCGCGCCAAGGATTACCACGGCCAGCTGGTGATTCTTTCCAGCAAGGCGGACCTCACGCTGACCAACATCGTCATCGATGGCAACACCGCGGGCGGTGCGTACGGCACGGCCCGCGGTGACGTGCTCGACGGCGGCTCGCTCGTCCTGGTGTGCGGCGACTCCATCCTGACCGTTGCCGAGGGTGCCAAGCTACAGAACAACACCGTCCGCTGCCAGGGCAACTGGTACGCCGAGGCCGGTGGCGGCGTTGCCGTTGTCAACGGCACGCTGAACCTCAAGGGTGGCACCATCAGCGGCAATTCCGCCGCCAATGGCGGCGGCGTTTGCGCGATGTACCGTTCGACGGTCAATGTCTATAGCGGCGAGATCTCGGGCAACTCCGCCGTTGAGACTGCGGACTCAAAGGGCACGGTCAGCGGCGGCGGTTACGGCGGCGGCATCCTCGTGTGCTGTGGAGCCGACGTCAACGTTTCCGGCGGCAGCATCAGCGGCAACAGCGCGGCCGAGGCCGGCGGCGGAATAGCACTCGGTCAGATTTATATATTCGCGGAAGGTCAGTCGATCCTCAAGATGAGTGCCGGCACCGTTGCGAACAACAAGGCTGGATCTGGCGGCGGCGGAATCTTTGTGCAGGGAGGCTACACAGCCGACTACACCTGTGACGAGGCGAGCTACTCCGTTGCCTACATCACCGGCGGGGACATTACCGGTAACGCCATGACGGGCACCGGCACGGCTGGTAATTCTTTTGGCGGCGGCGGCATCTACGTCAACGGCTATTCGAGCGCGTGCGGCGACTTCCACAACGGTGAGCTCTACCTCGAGAACGCCGAGGTGTCCGGTAACTCGGCCGCGATCGACGGCGGTGGTTACGCCGGCTGCCCCGTTTCGCGAACGAAGATCGACCTTACGAACGGCGCGGTCTTCTACGGCAACAAGACCGACAAGGGAACCGCGCGCGAGATCTACGTGCTTGCGGCGTCCGAAGAGGAATACGGTGCCCACGGCGGTGACCCTGAGTACGCGGTGACCCCCTCGATGCTCGGCGGCGGTGCCTACAAGTGGGTCAACGACGACGGCTCCGAGGTCGAGCTGAGCAAGCTTTCCGGCACGTTGAACGCCGATGCGAATGAGGAGCTGCGCCTGAGTAACGCCCTGGACGCAACGGACGACGGCGTCAAGACGGCGCTCGGCCTGGCCAAGGTGCATATCACCGGCAACACGTCTACCACGCGCGGCGGCGGCATCGGCTCCAACGGCAGTGTGTTCATCGGCGAGTCTTCGGAGACCACCGAGGTCCACGCGAGCAAGACCTGGGAGGACGCCGACAACAAGGACGGCGTGCGCTCGGATTCCGTGACGCTGGAGCTTTACCGCGACGGTGCGTACGTGGGCTACCAGACGGTTACGCCGGATGCCGACGGAAATTGGGAGACCACGTTCAAGGACCTCCCCAAGGCCGATGCCGAGGGCAACGAGTACGCCTATACCGTCAAGGAACGCGACGTCGAGGGCTATACGGCCGAGGTTTCGGGCAGCGCGGCCGAGGGCTTTACCGTCGCCAACAAGCGCACGACTTCGGTTGACGTGGCCAAGAAGTGGGTCGACGGCGAGAATGCCGACGGCAAACGCCCGGCCTCGGTGACGGTCGACCTTCTCCGCGACGGCAAGAAGGACGATTCCGCTGAGGTCAAAGCCGACGAGAA
>CAVDTO010000204.1:0-783 GCA_963611895.1 bacterium | reverse complement strand
GAAGATCGATTCCGCAAAGGTCAAAGCCGACGAGAAAGGCAACTGGGCCTATAAGTTTAGAGACCTGCCAAAGTACGACCCCACAGACGGCCACGAGTACGCCTATACGATCGAGGAGCATGAGGTAGAGGGCTACGAGTCCAAGGTCGAGGGCAGCGCCACTGAGGGCTTTACCATCGCCAACAAGCGCATCATCTCGGTCGATGTTGAAAAGAAGTGGGTCGACAACAACAATGCGGACGGAAAACGCCCGGCCTCGGTGACGGTCGACCTTCTCCGCGACGGCAAGAAGATCGATTCCGCAAAGGTCAAAGCCGACGAGAAGGGCAACTGGTCCTACAAGTTTGAGGGCCTGGTCAAGTACGACCCCACGGACGGCCACGAGTGCGCCTATACGGTTGAGGAACACGAGGTAGAGGGCTATACGTCCGAGGTCTCGGGTGATGCGACGAGCGGCTTCACCATCACCAACACCAAGAAGGAGAACCCGCCCACGCCGGAGAAACCGGAGCAGCCGGAGAAACCCAGCAAGCCCGAGCAACCTAAGCAGCCCGAGCAGCCGTCTGCGTCCGACCTGCCCAAGACGGGCGACGCAAGTTGGGCGGCATCGTTCGCCTGCCTGGGCGCGGCCGTGCTGGCAATCGCAGTGGGCACAATCGAGAAGGCTCGCAATCGCGGGATTAAGTAGTCTTTGAGGAGCTCAGCTCGTGAGCGGGCTGGACTTTAGATCAGCAAGACTTTGCCAAGCCGGGACACTGCGTGCGCGGTGCCCCGGTTTTGCTT
>CAVDTO010000203.1:0-3335 GCA_963611895.1 bacterium | reverse complement strand
ACGGCCGTCTGGGTCCACATCGACTCGATGAACCAACCGGTCTGGAACGCCATCGTAAACGTCGCCCGCGCCGAGGCGCTGCCGAGCTCGCTCCAGGCCCCGCCCGCAACGGCCGGGCAGATCACGAACCACAGCACGGCAAATGTGAGCACATCAATCAGTGAGCTCACGGGGCCAAAGCGCAGCATGAACTTAACCACGCCCCGGGTGTCCCAGCGCTGCGGGACCTCCATGCTCTCCGCATCCACGGTGTCCCACGGCATCGCCGTGAGGGCGAGGTCGCTCACCAGCCCGAGGAACAGCAGCTGCAGAGCGCCCATGGGCAAAAACGGCAGCAGGGCGCTCGCCACCAGCACCGAGAGCACGTTGCCGAAGTTCGAGGACGTCGTGAGCCGGATGTACTTCATGGTGTTGGCATGCGTGCGGCGACCCTCGCGGATTCCACAGGCAAGCACCATGAGGTCCTTGCGCGTGAGAATGATGTCGGCCGACTCCTTGGCCACGTCGACGGCGGTGTCGACCGAGATTCCCACGTCGGAGGCGCGCATGGCAGCGGCGTCGTTGATGCCGTCGCCCATAAAGCCCACCGTGCGGCCGGCGCGCTCGCGCAGAACGCGTACCACGCGCGCCTTCTGCAGGGGCGAGAGCTTGGCCATGAGCGAAGTGCGCTCGGCCCGGGCCGCGAGTTCCGCGTCGGAGAGGTCGTCGATCTCGCTCCCCAGGAGCGGATGCGCAGCATCGATGCCCACCTTGGCGCAGACCGCGGCGGCCACGCGCTCGGAGTCGCCCGTGAGCACCTTTACGGCCACGCCGCCCTCGTGCAGCTCGGCGATAGCCTCTGCCGCGCTCGGCTTGGGCGGATCCAAGAACGCCAGGTAGCCGACGAGCACCATGTCGTGCTCGTCCTCAACGCTCAGGGCGCCGGCGCCAGCAAGGTCGGTCTTCTGCGCCACCGCTACCACGCGCAGGCCGGCGTCGTTCAGCTCGCGCGTCCGCTCGTGCACCATCGCCACAAGCTCGTCCGCAAGTTCGCGAACCTCGCCCTCGAGCTCCACGCCCGAGCAGCACCGCAGCACCTCTTCCACGGCGCCCTTTGTGACCATGAGGAGCTCACCAGCATCGCTGGCCACGACCACGCTCATGCGGCGGCGCTCGAAGTCGAACGGCAGCTCGTCGACCTTCTCCCATGCACCGTCCACCGCGGTCGCGTCCGCGAGCTCGCCGAACTTGCCGATGATCGCGCGGTCGATGAGGTTGGGCAGCCCGGTCTGGAACCGGCTGTTGAGGTAGCCCGTCCTGAGCACGCGCAGGTCCTCGCGCCCCAGCACGTCGAGATGCCGCTCGAGCACCACCTCGTCTTGCGTGATCGTGCCCGTCTTGTCGCAGCAGAGCACGTCCATGGCGCCGAGGTTCTGTACGGCGCCGAGCTCCTTGACGATCACGTCTTCGCTACGGAGCACCGAGGCGCCGCGCGAGGTACAGGCCGTCACGATCACGGGGAGCATCTGCGGCGTGATCCCCACGGCGATCGACACGGCAAAGAGCAGCGAGTCGAGCCAGGCGCCCTTGGTGAGGCCGCAGACCACGAACACGATGGGGCACATGACCAGCATGAACACCATGAGCACGCGCGAGACGGCGGCCACGCCGGCGTCGAACGCCGAGGCCCCGCGGCGGGCGCCCGAGAGCTCGCGAGCGACGCTGCCCAGGTAGGTCTGCCCACCCGTGGCCACCACGACGCCCTCGGCCGAGCCGCTCTGCACCGAGGTGCCGGCGAACGCGATGTTCGTGCAATCGGTGAGGGCAAGCGGCATCATGCCCGAGGCATCGGCGGTATCGATCGCATCGGTGAGCTTCTCTACCGGTTCGGACTCGCCCGTGAGCGCAGCCTGGTTCACGAACAGGTCGCGCGCGGCGACGATGCGCATGTCGGCCGGGATCATGTCGCCCGCGCTCAGGCGAACGAGGTCGCCCGGCACGATGCTCGACATCGGGACCTCGCGCTCGTCCACCTTGCCGGCCGCGGTGCGGCGCACCACGCGGCAGGTGTTGGCGACCATTCCGCGCAGTGCCTCGGCGGCTTCGGAGCCGCGCGATTCCTGCACGAACGAGAGCGTGCCGCTCACGAGCATCATGATGCCGATGAGCACGGCCGTGGAGGGGTCTTGCGCGCCGGGCGCCGCAAAGAGCACGTCGGTCACCACGGAGAGCACCGCGAGCGCGAGCAGGATGAGCGAGAACGGGTTGACGAACGCGCGGGCCAGGCGGCGCGCGAGCGAATCGCGCTTGGCGCTCTCGATGACGTTTTCGCCGTAAAGTTCGCGCGCGGCAAGGACGATGTCGGGCGCAAGGCCGCGCGGGCTCGCCCCCAGCAAGATGTAGGCAGCTTCGACGGAATGCGTCGCGGCATGCACGACGGCACGGTTGAGCCCGCCCGACGCGGTCGAGCGAGAAGGCTTGATATGTGCGAATGTTTTCTTGAACATGGCGCACCCCCTTGATCCTTAGACGGAGCTCGGCACGCAGCGTGCCGACGGATGGGATTGGGTGGTCGCCCATAACGAGGCTGCCCCACAGGGCAGCGGCAAGACGGCTCGGCCGAGCCGAGCGAATCAAATAGGTTGAATTGCTTGAATGCTACGAAGCCAAACAGGCAGGTGCCTCGCCATGGGCGCTCGTACTATGGCTACCTTCCACGAGAACACCTCCTCAAGTCGGGGTGAGGAGCGCCGGCGCAAAGCAAGACCGCGCAACCTCTAAAACTTCCGGCACGGGAGTATGGCAGCGCCCAAAGAGCACGTCAACCCGCAACCACAAAGTGTTCGCAAAGAAAAAGAGATCATCAACGCAAGGTCAAGAAGCAGCCAGAAGGCGGCGAGCCCATCCCTTGGGCGCGGACACCACACAGAAACGAGCAGGCTCCAACGCGGCAACGACCCCATCCTTACGGGCAGCGAACCTGCAAAATGGGCCCACGAAAACTGGATCGGGCTTAACCCGAGAGGCGGCTCGCCAAAACAGGTCAGCAAGAAACCCGACCAAATGCCGCCACAACAGCGGCACCCTCGCATGCCACGGCGGCATCCCAACCAGAAGGGCGGCGAGCGAAGCAGCCGCCCGCAGGCAAGGCGACCGCGCACCAAAACCGGCATGTCCGACCCCAGTGACTGCAACGTGTGGCGCCCGGCCCAGGGAGCCCCTGAGCGACCTCTGCGAAGCAGCCGGAAGCGAAGGGGGTTCCCGGGCCGGGCGGCACGAACGTGCGAGCGGAACCGAGCCCCAACAACACCCCGCGCCCAGAGCACGGTGCTGCAGCAGGCCCCTCGGCCGGAAAC
>CAVDTO010000202.1:0-3377 GCA_963611895.1 bacterium | reverse complement strand
CGCCGCCGGTGATCATGAGCTTGATGAGGTCGACGCCCTGGGCGCGGGCGATGTCGACCTGACGCAGCGCCTCCTCGGTGCTCGCGGCCGCGATGGCCACGGAGCCCGCCATGTGACCGCCGGGGACGGAAATGCCCTGGTTGGCGGCGAGGATGCGGGGAGCCTCGATGCGGCCCGCGGCGCCGTCTTCCCGGGCGCGCGTGTCGAAGTCTCCCAGGCCGCCGACGGTGCGGATGGTGGTCACGCCGCTGTGCAGCTCGAGGCGCGCGTACTCGCAGACGAGCTTGTAGGCGACCTTCCGCGTGAGATGCGTCGACATGATGGCGTTGACCAGCGCCTCGTTGTCGCGCTGCTTCTTCTGGGGCTTGCCGTTGCCCGCGAGGTGCACGTGCATGTTGATGAGGCCGGGGGCAAGCCAGGCACTCTTGAGATCGATGACGTCGCAGCCGGCGGTGCTTACTTGGGAAGCGGAACAAATCTCGGAGATGCGGCCGTCGCGCACGACGACGGCGTGGTCCTCGAGCACACGCATCTCGCGCGTGCCATCGATGACGTTGGCATGGGTATAGACGACGGGCCGAGTGGCGGCCTGGTTCTTCGCGGACATGGGGTTCGATTCTTTCCCTCACGGGTTCGGTCCCTGGGTGCATCCCAGGTTCATGCCCGGTCATTATATCGGAGGCCGTTTGGCTGACCTCTCGGTGCAGCATGCCCGATGGTCAGCGGGCGCTGCACATGATTGAACGGCTCTCGGCCTTAGCTCCGAGCTAATGAAACGCGTTCGCGTGGCTCCCATAATGCGGCTATGCCGGCAGGTGGCCGGCTGCAAACCATATGTGGGAAGGAACTCATCATGAGCAAGGTTCTGAACGAAACGCTGGTCAGCCGCAGGTCTCTTTTGGGCACGGTGTGCGCGGTCGCGATTGCCTCTACGGGCCTTTTGACCGGTTGCGACAGCGGCAAGGCTACCGTCTCCAAAAAGAGCAAGTCCTCTGGCGACGGCTCGTCCAAGACCGAGGATCAGGAGACCAAGGACCTCGCCGTCGGTACGACCGTCGACCTCTCGAGCGGCCTTTCCGTCACGGTCGACTCGGTGGAGACCGGCCTCACCAATTACGACGGCGGCGAGGTCACGGGCATCCACGTGACCTACGTCAACAATGGCGACGAGGGCGAGAGCTTCAACGTGTACGACTGGAAGGGCGAGGACGCCAACGGCGCCCAGCAGGACAACACCTACTACGATGGTGCGCAGGATTCGCTGGATTCGGGTACCCTTGCTGCCGGTGGTACCGTTGCGGGCAACATTTACTTCGATGGCAGCATCGTCAAGGCGCTCTACTTTGACAACATGTTCGACAAGAGTGCTGCCGCGGACTGGAAGCTTCAGTAACGAACGAGCGATAGGGGAGGCGAGACATGGCGCGTGAGAAGCTGACCGAGGAGTTCCTTTGCGAGCTGCTCGACTCCGAGTCGCTCGACAGCTACATGCACGAGCACGACCTCGAGCGAGTCTCGCTTTCCGACTACCTGCAGCAGCTGCTTGAGGAAAAGCACCTTAAGCGCTCGCGCGTGGTGCACATGGCCGACATCAACGAGACGTTCGGCTATCAGATTTTTACCGGTCAGCGCGGTGCCTCGCGCAATAAGGTCCTGCAGATCGCGTTCGCCATGGCGCTCACGCTTACCGAATGCAACCGGGCGCTCAGGGCGGCCGGTGCGGCGGCGCTCAACCCCAAGGAACGCCGCGACGCGATCATCATCTTCTGCCTCGACCGCGGGTGCTCGCTCCAAAAGGTGAACGAGGAGCTCTACCGCTTTGGCGAGGAAACCGTTTGCTAAGCGCACACGCCGCCCGGGGTTAGGTGCCCGGGCGGCGCGCTATTATGAGGCGCATGCTGAACGACTCTAAAACAGACGAATTGCATAACGAGCTCGCGGCCTTCCTTGCGGCGCATGGCGCCGAGGATGGTGCGCGCGGTGATGAGGGCGTCGTGGGTGGCCGCGGGAACGCTGCACGCGGTTGCACGTGGGGTGCGCATGGTCGTGGAGTGGATGCGCCCGGTTGCGAGGGGGCCGTGCGTGGCTGTGGAGAGGACGCGCCCGGTTGCGAGGGCGTCGTGGGCGGCTGCTCCCGCGCCCTTTCCAGGGTGCGAACGCTCAAGGCTTCCGATCACGAGGTGACCGAGCTTGTGCGTGTTGGGGAGTCGGCCGCTCGGCCCGAGATTTTGGCCGGCCGGGAAGAGCTCGGGGACGACCAAGGTGAATGCACGGCCTACGGTGCCTGGCTTGCGGGCGACCGATGCGGGGGTTCGGCAAGTCAGTCTGGACATTCGGCTGATCAAGCGGGCTTTGCGGCTCTTGAGCCGGGCACGCTGCTGATTCGGAAGAAGATCGATGCGGAGTCGGGACTGGGGCGCGCGTACGCCACGATTCTGGATGCCCAGCAGCGGGGCTTTAGCTCGCCCGCGGTGCCGCGCGTCTATTCCGTTAAGGAGAACGGCTCTGCGCTGACTGTTCTTATGGAGCGCGTTGATGGCGAGACGCTCGGCGAGCTTGTTGCGCGCATGGGCGCCTCGCCCGAGTTGGCAGCCGACGTGTTCGGGCCGCTTTGCGATGCCGCTGAGGTGCTGCATGAGGGCCTTATTGATGCGAGTGGAGCGGCGCGTCCGCTCATCCATCGCGACCTCAAGCCGAGCAATGTCCTTGTGTGCGGTTACCGCGAGGGGGCTTGCGCTCCCGAGCGCGTGGCACTCATCGACTTCGGCATCGCGCGCGCTTGGCATGAGGACGCCGTGGCCGACACGGTCAAGTTCGGCACGCGCTCATACGCGCCGCCCGAGCAGTTCGGCTTTGGCCAGACCGACGTGCGGAGCGACGTCTACGCGCTCGGCGCGGTGCTCTATTTTTGCCTGGTGGGGGAGGACCCCAAGCCCGGCAAGAAGGTGGCACAGCTGGTTGAGGCCGCGGGAATTGCGGAACCATTCGCGCAGGTTGTCGTGCGTGCGATGGCCCTCGACCCCGACGACCGCTATGCGAGCGTCCGAGAACTTCGCTCAGCTTTTGAGGCAGCTTGCAGGGAACTCGGTCTTGATCGCGCCTCTGCGCGAGATAAACGGGTGGTGCAACAATCGGCTGAGGTTCAAGCCATGCCGCCGGTCCAGTGCCCCGGGGCAACGCGAACGACGTCGACGGCCTGGGCTGCGGTTCAGGCTACGCCGCCGGCCCAGCACCCCATTCCGCAGGCGGCCCCGTTATTTAACGAGCGAGCAGATTCGCGGCCGATTAAGGGAGCGCCTCGGGCGTCTGTTCGGCGCACGACTTCGCAGCCGCCTACACAAGTTGTTTCCCAAGGCCCTATCCAAGTTAGTGATCAG
>CAVDTO010000201.1:0-3434 GCA_963611895.1 bacterium | reverse complement strand
CTGAGTCTCGTTCTCAAAGTAGAAGATGAACAGGCCCTTTAGCGCGGCCGAGAGCGGAATGGCAACGACCATACCGATGGGGCCCATGAGGGTCGAGCCGATGACGAGCGCGGTCAGGCTCATGGCGGGATGCACCTGCACGGAGCTCTGCATGACCTTCGGCGAGATCACGTTGTCGGTGACGTTCTGGGCGATGACGGTCACGACGAGCGTCGCCAGGCCCAAAACCGGGTCGTAGATGAGGGCGAGCACGGTCGCGAACGCGGCGGAAATCCAGGGGCCGACCACGGGGATCAGATGGAAGATGCCCGTGAGCAGGCCCATGAGCCCGGCATACGGGTGCCCGATGACCAGGAATCCCAAAAACGAGAGGATACCGCCGATGATCGAGGTGATGATCATGCCGCGCATGTAGCCGCCCACGGACCGCGAGACGACGGCGACCATGAATCGGTAGTCCTCTTCCTTGTCATCGCCGAGGATAGTCGCGACCTCGCGATGCATGCGCGGGTAGTCGCAGGCGAGCCAGTATGCGAAGACGAGTCCGAGGAAGATGACGAACATCTGCGACGCAAAGGCCGAGATGAACGGGAACATGCCGCGCCCGAGCTCCGTCGCAGCCTTGCCCACATAGCTCGTAGCCGTGCGGGTGAGCGAGTCGAGCGTTGAGTCGATATTGACGCCGAGCGGGGTCGACTTGACGGACTTGAACCGCTGCAGAAGATCGCTCAGGGCATCGCCCAAGAGCCTCATCTGGTACGGGAGCTTTGCCAGGATCTCGGTCATCTGGTTGAAGAGCATCGGCGATATGGCAACGACGAAGCCCACGACGACCGCGACCACGACCACGAGGCCGATCAGGGCGCCGATGCCGCGCGGCACACCCTTGTGCTCGAGGAAGTTGACGATCGGTGTCTCGGTGAACGCGACGAGCGCACCCACGACCAGGAACTCGACCACGGGCGAGAGCACATCGAGGACGTTGAACACGACGGCAGCGATGATGATCGCGCCGATAAAGCTCCAGATGCGAAGCGCGATGCGCCAGGCGTCGCTGTTGTCGGCCGATTTACTCATGAGCGCTTCATGACCCCCTCGGGATCGATGCGATCCTGAATTTTCTTGAGCGTGCGGCGCAGCAGGCGCGAGACCTGGACCTGTGAGATTCCGAGCTTGTTTGCGATCTCGATCTGCGTCATGCCCTTGAGGAAACGCATCTCAATGACCTCGCGCTCGCGCGGCGAGAAGTCCTTGAGCGCCTCCTCGATCACAAGACGGTCGTCGGTGAACTCGAGCGCGCTGTCTTCCGTCGCGTAGCGATCGATGATCGAGGGGGCGTCATCGGCATCGCTGTTCGAGGAGCCCTCGAGCGGAACGGAGCTATAAGCCGAGGACGACTCCATGGCCTCGAGCACCTCGTCGACCGTAACCCCGAGGTAATCGGCGATCTCCTCGACCTTGGGCGAGCGCTGCAGCTGGTTGGTGAGCAGGTCGGTCGTCTGGTTCACCTTTGCAGACAGCTCCTGGAGGCGCCTGGGCACACGCACGCTCCAGCCCTTGTCGCGGAAGTGGCGCTTGATCTCGCCGAGGATGGTCGGCGTGGCATACGTCGTGAACTCGAGGCCGCGGCTCGGGTCGAATCGGTCTATAGCCTTGAGGAGCCCCAGGTAGCCGACCTGAATGAGGTCGTCAATGGGCTCTCCCCTGTTCTTGAACTTGTTCGCCAAGAAGCGCACGAGATTCATGTGCGACATCACGAGCTGTTCGCGGGCGTCCATGTCGCCCTCTTCCTTGAACTTGCGGAAGAGCTCGTGCGTGCGCTCCTTATCCCAAGCGGTCTTGGCTTCGCGTGGCTTTGCCGCCATCTCAGACATCAGCCTCCAGCTCGATGTGCAGCCCCGTGCCGTCGGCGCTCTTTTCGTAGACATCGCAAACGCTTGCGAGAATCAGGTCGGCATAGATGGAACCCGCGTCCGCCTCTCCATCGTCAACCCGCGCAAAGACCCCGTCGGTCAGACCGAACTCCATGGCCACACGCTCGGAATCCACAACAAAATGTACCGAGAGGTCGGAGCTGCCCTGAGAAGAGCAGGCGTAGATGAACGCCTCCTCGGCGGCCATCTTGATGTCCTCGACACGCTCCACGCTCATGGACGAGAGCATGGCGACGTTCGCCGCTGACATGCGCACAAGGCGCGCGAGATGCGGATCTGCGGCAAGCGAGAGGTCGATCGAATACGATGCTTCGTTACTCATCGGAACCATCCTCGGAATCCGCGTAGGTGTAGTAGCTCTTCTTGGCGGGCTGGTCGCCCTCGAGAACCACGCGCTCGGTGGCAGCGGGCTCATCGGTGGGGGCCTCCTCCTCATCGAGCGTGCCCTCGGCGGTGAGCGTGCGCTCGGCGGGAGGCACCGGGGCGCCCTTCTTGCCGAGCAGGCGCTGGACGGCCTCGGTCGCAGTGTCGGTGAGACCCGAGACGGCATTACCGGCATTGGCCGCGGCACCCGTCACGCTCGAGACATCGCGCACGACCGACTCGACCTCAACGAGGTTGGCGGTGAGGGCCGAGACGGCCGTGTTGGTGGAGGCCAGGAGCGGCTCGACCTGCGCGAGCGCGGGTTGGAGCTCGTCGACGGCGCCGTCGAGCTTGGCCACGATCGGCTGGGCCTCAGCGATCGTCTCGTTGAGATTCGAGACGGTCTCGTCGAGCGAGTTCACAACGGTGCGCGTCTTGCGCAGCGTCAGGGCGAGCTCGACGATTGCCCAGACACCGGCTACGACCAGTACGATCAATGCGATCTCAAAGGGTTCCATGGTTCCTCCGACCTCGGATACGGAATCGATTCAATACAGCCTATACTACCCCATCGCCCGCGAGGCAGACATTTACCGTCAGGCCTCGTCGTTCGTGGCCGGAGCGTTCCCGCTCCTATCGCGCTCGGAAAGCTCGAGGCGCCATTGCTCCCAGCCGCGGCCGGCAGGCTTCCAAAACGCGCCGCGATCAAGCCCCTCGGGGAGATACCGTTGGTCGACCCAGCCTTCAGGGTAATCGTGCGGATACTTGTAGACGCCGTACTCGTCAGAGCCAGGCCGGTGGCGGTCGCGCAGGTAGCTCGGCACCTCCCGAAGGCCGCCCTGGTGGACGTCGGCCAGTGCAGCGTCGATCGCGGCCTCGCAGGCGTTCGACTTGGGCGCGAGGCACACGTAAAGCGCGGCCTGGGCCAAGTTGATGCGGCACTCGGGATACCCGATGACCTCGGCAGACTTAAAGGCCGCGTGCGCGATCAAGAGCGCCTGGGGGTCGGCGTTGCCCACGTCCTCGGATGCATGGATCATGATGCGCCGCGCGATGAACTTGGGGTCTTCGCCGGCATCGATCATGCGCGCGAGCCAGTAGACGGTCGCATCGGGGTCGGACCCGCGCATCGACTTG
>CAVDTO010000200.1:0-3453 GCA_963611895.1 bacterium | reverse complement strand
GCTGCCCGGCTCGGCGTCATTCTGGGGCGTGGCCTGTTCGTCCTCGTTTTCGAACTCCCCGTTGCAGATTGCATTGAAAAGATGGCTCAAGAGGACCGTTTTGCCCGTGCCGGCTCCTCCCTTGACGATGATGAGCTTCCCGTAGTCGCCTTCTTCGAGTTCCGAGCTTTGGCTATTGATCGCCGTTGATATCGCATCGAGAATCTGTCGTTCAGCTTCGAGCTGGCATTGTGCGAGCTTGTGGAAGGGGGACGATTTGAAGAGCGCGGAGTTGCGCACGGCCGACTCGGGCGGAAAGAGGCCGGAGTTGATCCTTCGCAGCCCTTTCCAGATGAGGCTGAAGACCTCGTCGAGCTCGTCTTTGGTGTAGTAGTTTCCCTGCGGGTTGGCCCTGCGATTGTTGAGGCTTTTGACGGCATCGACTCCGAGCAGGTAGTGCATCATGCGGTTCTCGACATCGAGCGTAAGGGACTTGTTGAAGTGCTCGTGGCCGATTACGAATTGCCTGACTGATCTTGGATTGGCGTCTGCTTTTTCTCGGAAGCGCCGCCAGTCTGCACGGGCCGCTGCATCGCCATTCAGATGTTGCGAGGTGCGGGCCTTGATGTTGTTGGTCTCGCCAACATATGCCATGAACGTCTTTGGTTTCGTTTGCGTGCTGGCGGCGCAGATGTAGACCGTCGGGTAGCTTGAGATGAGGAAGGCCTGGTCGGGGTTGTCGGGAAGCAGCGTGGTGAAGGTGCCGTTCGCGAAGTTCACGATGCTTGATTCGACGATTACGGGCTTGCTGATGGTATTTGCAGGCATGACGCCCCCTGTTCCGTCTGGGCTTGCGTTGCGATTTTAGCCCAAAGGCCCGCGCGGCTACTCATTCGTGCGGTTCGCCCGCCTCTTCGCTCTCTTATTGGGCGCTTGGAAAGAGCTGTTTTCGATAATGTGTGGCATTTTGGGGTTTGCGGGAGTAGCCATCAAAATCAAGAGAAATTACCTGCGGTTTTGATGGCATAAAACGGGATCTACTCGACCGGCTCCGAAAATGCCACACATTATCGGAAATAGGTTTGGCTGCGAAGGCTCTTTTGCGAGCAAAGCAATCCGGCGCGCGGTCGTCGGGGCTGCGCTATCGCAGGTACATGCTGTCGAGCAGCTCCGTGCCTGCTTTGGTGCGGAAGACCTTTTTGCGGAAGGTCTCGATCGCTTGGCGCGAATAGCCGCTCTCGCAGGCGTTGACCAGATAGTCGGCCTCGAGCAGGATCTGGTAGTCGGCGCCCTCGACGTTCTCGTAGGTGTGGTGGTGCGCTACCAGCCACGAGATCCGTTCAACATCCTCGCGCGCGACGGGAAGGTCGGCATAGAACGCCTCCACAAGCTCCGGGCTCTCGCGCTCCTGGTTCTTGCCGCTGGCGCTGCCGTATTTTTTGCGGCAGAGTGGGCATGCGATGTCGTGCGCCACGGCGGCAAGCTCCAGCATCTGCTGGGTGTGCTCGTCGAGCCCCTCGAGCTGGCCGATCGTTCGCGCATAGCCCCAGACCTTCATGAAATGCTCTACGTCGTGGAGGTTGCCCTCGTAGAACTCGATCATCTTTTGCGTGGCATCGGCAACGATCATGTTGTGCTCCCTTGTGCGGTCGAATTGGCGTTTAGCGAACAGGATATACCTGCCGCGGGCGAGGGCGCGCCGGTCATTCGGGTGGTCGGATTCCGACTGCGGGACCAGCCGGTGCGGGCGCGGCGCACGAAAACGGCTGCGCCCCGTTGAGCTTGGAGTGCAGCCGTACTGTGAAGGCTTTAGAAGCCGCGTTCGGATTCTCGAATTCGCGGGCCGCGCCCCAGCTCGCTAAATTTTGCGAGTCGAGAATGTCGCAAAATAATGCGATTCTATCGGCTTGGGTATCGGTTCGGTTGTCCGCCTAGAGGATCCCCTCCAGGTCGCCGCGGTTCTTGGCTTCGTCGAGCAGGTGCTTGAAGACCACGGGGCCGTGGTTGCCGTCGTGCTCGAACTCGTTGGTGACCCAGGCGTGCGAGCGGCCCACGCGCGAGAGCGTGTCGAGCTGCATGGTGGAGTCCACGTACATGTCGTCGAAGTAGACGGCCGCCTGGAGCGGCACCTCGTTCGCGGCGAGGCGCGCCGGGTCGTAGATCTTGTCCCAGTCAGTGTCTTCCATGAGCAGGTTCACCGCGGGGCCGAATGGCTTGAGCTCGGGCATCTCCTCGAACATCCAGGGGAACGCGGCCTCGCCCGTGAACATGAGCGGGCGCGCCGTGGGGTCGAACTCGGGGCGCTTGGCCTTTTCGGCCGCGGCGGCCCAGCGGATGGGCATGGTGTCGCCGTCGGCGTAGATGAACTCCTGGAGCGTCCAGTAGAGCGGGTTGGTGGCCGTGGTCGTGCGCTCGAGCGCACTCATGAGGAACCCTTCCGAGATCGTGGGCGCGCCTGCCCCGAGTGCGCCGTCGCCGTCCTCAAAGGCGTGATCGAGCGCCCAGTGCATGCGCTCGAAGCTGGGCTTCATGCCAAAGTCGCTGCCAAAGAGCTGCAGGCGCTCCACGGTGAGGGGGCTGCCGTCGGGGAGCGCGGGCGTGCGCTCGGCAAGCGCGTCGGCAAGTGCCGCCACGCGCTCCATGTCTTGCGGGTAGCGCTCGTAGAACTGGTTGGTCTTGGCCACCATGCGCGGGAACGTGTGCGCGTAGACCTCCGCGGCGCTCGCCGGCACGTGCGGGATGCCGCCGCAGGTAAAGCTCGCGGCAACGCCCTCGGGGAAGAGCGAAAGATAGGTGAGCGTGAGGAACCCGCCGTAGCTTTGGCCGAGCGTGACCCACGGCTTGCCGCCAAAGCCCACGAGGCGCAGGTACTCGAAGTCGCGCACGATGGAACTCGCGAGATAGCGCTTGAGGAAGTCCGCCTGCGCGCGTGTGGCGTCGGCCCCGGCGGCAGCGGCCCGCTCGCCGAGCGCGGAGATGCCCTGGCCGCTCACGCGCCCGGAACGGCCGGTTCCGCGCTGGTCGGGGAGCACCACGCGGAAGTGCTTGACGGCCTCGGCGATCCAACCGCTGGAGGTGGGGGAGAGCGGGCGGGGCGACTCGCCGCCGGGGCCTCCCTGCAGGAACACGAGGAGCGGCAGGTCGGCGTTCACATTCTCGGGCGAGCAGATCGTGCGGTAGAAGAGCTTGGTGCTCTCGGGCGCCCCGGGGATGGGCGCGCCCGTGGCGCCGCGGCGTATGGTGCTGCCGACGGCGAGGAGCGCCGGCTCGAGGCCGCGCCAGTCGAGCGGGACGTCGATGGAGTGGTCCTCCACGTAGAGGCCGGGAACGTAGTAGCTTGCGAGTTTTGCCATGGAATGTCTCCTTGGGTGGTCGGGGCGGTCTGTGGTGCGCGACAGTGGGGCTTGCAGCTTGCTCGCTGGCGGCCTTGCGCGGTGCGTTGGTGGCCGGGTGCTTGCAGGCGTGCGCGGTTGC
>CAVDTO010000199.1:0-3454 GCA_963611895.1 bacterium | reverse complement strand
GTCCCCGCCTCCACGAGCCCAAAACGCGCGATGCAGGGTTCCTCGGCTCCCAAGCGCTCCATGAGTTCGCTCTCGGCAACCAAGAAGCGGGCCGCGGCAAGCGCCGCGTCGTGCGAGTCGGCAGCCTTCATACCGAGCGTCTTGCCGATATGCAGGCTCTCACCATGGATATGGATATGCGTCTCGCTCGAGCGCGCGAGGAGCGCCCCCGGCCGCGAGGCGACCGTGCCTGCCGACAGGTCGGGCCACACGTGGAAGCCGAAGATCCGGCTCGCCCCGTAGCGCTCGAACACGCCGCTCTCGCAGACCGTCTTGGCGCCGCCCGTGGTCTCCTCGGCCGGTTGGAACACGAAGAGCACGTTATGGGCGAGGAAGCCCGGCTCCTCGGCGAGCACGCGGTCGACCTCGACGGCCATGGCAAGCGCCATCGCCATGTGGGCGTCGTGCCCGCAGGCGTGCATACGGCCGGGCGTCTCGCTCGCAAAGGCGGCGCCCGTGGCCTCGGCGATCGGCAGCGCGTCCATGTCGGCTCGGATGGCGACCGTATCGACCGCGCCCTCCCCCGCCGCAAAGTACGCGCAGACGCAGCTCTTGCAGGGGTGCGTTATCTCGCAGGCGAGCTCGCCGAGCACGCCCTCCACGTAGGCGATGGTGCGCGGCAGGTCGAAGTCGAGCTCCGGGATGCGGTGCAGATCGCGCCTGAAGCGCCTGAGCAGCGCGAGGGCAGGATCGGGCTCAGCAGAAGACGCCTCATCCCCCACGCACGCAGACGCATCATCAAAGGTCCCGGCGCAAGAAGACGCAGAATCGGCCACGGCAAAATCTGCTCTAGCACCGCGCGAACCGCCAGCCGTGCCCGCCGTACCGCCAGCTGCGCCAACCGCAGGGCTGGCCTCGCAGCCGCACGCCTCGACGTCGCACACTCCTGCGCGCTCGCAATCAACCCGCTCCATGTTCGCATCCTCTCGCTCGCGAATGTGCGCCGCATTATACCGCGCCAGCCGGCCCCGCCCATGTTCTGTGCTCTTGGCGCAAACCGGCAAAACGGCCGCGTTTACTCTTGTTGACTAAAGTGAAGAGTGCTAAGTTCTCTTGCATGATAGAGGCGCGGGCACGATGACGCGCGGGCGAGCCGGCAGGCCCTGACCCCGCACCGAGGCGAAACCCGCCGAACTCCGGGGCGCGGGCGCGCGAACCGGGGTGGGCCTGCGGGGAATACCCGCAGGACTGTCTGCTGCAAGCAGGAGCGCTATCCGGCATTCGCCAGGCACGGGCACCCGTGGCCGGGCTTGCGCCAGATCGCGCGCCGGATAGTGAGGAATTACCACATGACCATGACCCCCAGCGAGGCCTACGCCGCAAAGCGGCCCTTTGCGAGCAAGGCCAAGCTCGAAGAGATCGCCGACGCGATCCCCACACCCTTCCATCTCTACGACGAGGCCGGCATCCGCCGCAACATGGAGGCGGTGCGCGAGGCGTTCGCGTGGAACCCGGGCTTTAGGGAGTACTTCGCCGTCAAGGCAAACCCCAACCCCGCGCTCATCTCCATCCTGAACGAGTACGGCTGCGGCTGCGACTGCTCGAGCTTCACCGAGCTCATGATCGCCGAGTCGCTCGGCGTCACCGGCGAGGGCATCATGTTCTCGTCGAACGACACGCCGGCCGCCGACTTCAAGAAGGCGCTCGACCTCGGCGCGATCGTGAATTTCGACGACATCAGCCATATCGAGTTCTTCGAGCATGCCGCGGGCCCCATCCCGCGCACTGTGAGCTGCCGCTTCAATCCGGGCGGCCTGTTCAAGCTCGCCAACGGGATCATGGACAACCCCGGCGACTCCAAGTACGGCATGACGACCGAGCAGCTCTTCGAGGCGTTCCGCACCCTCAAGGCCAAGGGCGCCGAGGAGTTCGGCATCCATGCCTTCCTGGCGAGCAACACCGTCACCAACGACTACTACCCCGCGCTCGCGCGCATCCTCTTCGAGCTCGCGCGCGACCTCGCGGCCGAGACCGGCGCGCACATCAAGTTCATCAACCTCTCGGGCGGCGTGGGCATCCCCTACGAGCCCGGCCAGACCCCCAACGACATCCGCGCGATCGGTGCGGGCGTGCGCAAGGCATACGAGGAGATCGCCGTGCCGGCCGGCATGGGCGACCTTGCCATCTACACCGAGATGGGCCGCTTCATGATGGGCCACTACGGCTGCCTCGTCACGCGCGCGCTCCACGAGAAGAAGATCTACAAGGACTATATCGGCGTGGACGCGAGCGCCGTGGACCTCATCCGTCCCGCAATGTACGGCGCCTACCACCACGTGAGCGTCGTCGGCCAGCCGGGCGGCCCCGACAAGACCTGCGCCGAGGCGACCGATACCTACGACATCACGGGCAACCTCTGCGAGAACAACGACAAGTTCGCCATCGACCGCACGCTGCCGCGCATCGACCTCGGCGACCTGCTCGTGATCCACGACTCGGGCGCTCACGGCTACTCCATGGGCTACAACTACAACGGCCGCCTGCGCTCGGCCGAGGTGCTCCTGCACGAGGACGGCAGCTTTGAGCAGATCAGGCGCGCCGAGACCCCGCGCGACTACTTTGCCACGCTCGACGTGCTGCCGCGCGGCCGCGAGCTGCTCGCCCGCGCGCGCTCGATGGAGGCCAAGCGCGTCTCGCTCGACGCCGTGCCCGATGACATCGCAAAACAGTGGAACGAACGGATTTCCGTTACCAAGGCTAAGGAGAAGAACATGGACATCCGCGGACTCGAGGGCTCGATCGTCGCCCTGGTGACCCCCTTCAAGAAGGACGGCAGCGTAGACTTCGACGCGCTCGCGCGCCTGGTGGACTTCCACCTGCAGAACGGCACCGACGCCATCCTCACGCTCGGCACCACGGGCGAGAGCGCGACCATGACCGACGACGAGGACAACTCCGTGGTCTCCGCCGTAGTCAAGCAGGTGGCCGGCCGCGTGCCCGTCATCGCCGGCTCGGGTTCCAACTGCACGCAGACAATGCTCACCAAGTCGCTCACCTACCAGGGGCTGGGCGCCGACGGCCTGCTCATCATCACGCCCTACTACAACAAGTCCAACGAGGAGGGCATCTACCAGCACTTCAAGACGGTGGCCGACGCCGTGGACATCCCGTGCATCCTCTACAACATCCCCGGGCGCTGCGGCTGCTCCATCAGCGCGCACAACGTGGAGCGCCTGAGCAAGCACCCCAACATCATGGGCATCAAGGAGGCCTCGGGCAACGTGGCCTTTGCCGCCGAGATCGCGCATCTGCTGAACGACGACTTCCGCATGTACTCGGGCGAGGACGCGCTCACCGTGCCGCTCATGAGCCTCGGCGCGTCGGGCACCATCAGCGTGTGGGCCGACATCCAGCCGCAGCTCGTGCACGACATGTGCCGCGCCTACCTCGACGGCGACGTCGACCGCGCGCGCAC
>CAVDTO010000198.1:0-3461 GCA_963611895.1 bacterium | reverse complement strand
GAGCCTGCTCAAACTCGTGTGCCTCATGCTCTTGGTGGGGCAGGGGAGCGTGGCGGAGCTCGAGCGCTGCGGCGTGCGCGCCCAGGCGGAGGACCTTGCCGCGCTCGTGCGCGATTATCCGGCATTTGGCTATGAGCCGGCGGGGCGTACGTTCTACTGTCTGGGGACGGATGAGGACGCGCGTGCACGCGTGCGCGAGATGGTGCTCGCGCTGTACCCGGGGCTCTGCGCCCGTGCCGCCCGCGTTCATCTCAAGGCGGGCAGGACCGACTGCGCGGTCGCGCTGGCGGAGCGGTTCATGGACGATGCGGGCGCGCGGGAGCTCATCGGGCAGTTCCCGATGCAGATCGTTTTGGCGGGTCATGCGACGTTCGTGAGCGCGGCGACGGCCCCTTTGCTCGACGCGGAGCCTCCGCTCGATAACAGCATGGGTCTCTTGGTGGCCTACTTTGCCGCGAACCTGACGCTGGGGAACCTGCGCGCGGCACGTTCGGCAGCACGGCTGCTGAGGGCGCGGGCAGACCGCATTGCGGGCGAGGTCGCTGCCGAGGATTGGCGCGAACTCGGCGCGCTAGCTGCGCTTTGGGGCGGCTGCAAGGGATTGGAGCTGCCCGAAGTCGGCTTTGGGACGAACGCTTGCGCGCCCGACCCGGCCGTCGAGGCGCTCGAGGCCTACGTGCGGGCCGAGCGCGACTTGGTCGCGAGCGCGGGAGCGACCTGCGCGCTGAGCGTTCCATGTGAGAATCTGGTGGGTGGCAACGAGCTCGATATCCCGCACCTGCTCGTCTATATGGAGCGCCTGCTGGAGGAGGTCGTCGAAGGGTCGCTCGAGGGCATCGACGAGCGCGACCGGATGCTCGCGGAGTTCGAGCCGGTTTTGCGCCGCCGGCGCCTGGCGCCTGTCCTCGACCGGTTGCGGATGGTCGTCTCTGCCCGGCGCCTGTTCGCCTGCATGCCGGTGGTCGACGAGCGCGCGTTCGTGGACGCGGGCAACATGGCGATCCGCGAGTCGAACACCGACCTGCAGCTCTTCTGCATGCTGCTCGAGGGCTGGAACGCCGTGGGTCTCGGGCAATCCGTGAACGGACGCTTCCGCGGGCAGCAGGTGCAGAAGCTCGCGAGCGAGGGAAACGCGTACCTGCAAGGATCGGCGAGCCTGCTCGAGAAGACTGCTGCGCTCGCGTGCACCTCGCGCGTGGCGGTCAAGGAGGAGGCCGAGCTGCTCGACCTCTCCACGGGTGCGGCCGGGCCTGTGCGGGCATGGTGCACGGCGCTGCATCTCTCGCAGGCCCGCTACGACTCCGAGCTTGCGGCCTGGTACTCGATGCACAAGCGCGAGCTGCTCGAGCCGGCGTTCAGGGTCTTGGCACGCAAGGCGATGCACGAGCTCGGCGAGGGCGCGGATTCGCTGCGCAGGCTCATGCCGCATGCGGTTCGCGAGCGCTATATGATCGAGCAAGGGGCGCCGGCGGCTCTTCCGGCGGAGATGCTGGAAGACGACCGTGAAGAGGCGGAGCTCGGCGTCGTGAGCTTCAGCCTGTTCGGCGGCTTTGTGGCCGAGCGCAACGGCCATGTGGTGACTGATGCCCGCTGGCAGCGCAAGAAGTGCACTGTTCTCGCGGCGCGCCTGGCGCTTGCGCACGGCTCGTTCGTGGGGCGCAAGGCGCTCACGGAGGAGCTCTGGCCTAAGGCGCCGTACGGCCGCGCTCGCGAGTACCTGTATGTTGCGCTCTCGTCGCTCCGCGGGGCGCTCGGCCAGGTGTCGGGCGGCCCGCGCTACGTGCTCTCGCAGGGCGACGGCGTGGCGCTCAACATGGAATTCGTGACGTCGGACGTCTACCGGTTCGAGCGCATGGCGCGCACGATCTTGCTCAAGAAGACGGGGGTCTCGGCGCCGCAGCTCATCGACCTGTGCATCAAGATGGAGCAGCTCTACAAGGGCCCACTCTATGTGCCCAACAGCGGCGACGCCACGTACTTCGTCCATATGCGCCGCCGCTTGCAGAGCAAGTTCGTGGACTGCATGCTGCGGGGCATCAATGCCGCGGTGGAGGAGGGCGATGCGAGTGCGGCGTCCTGGCTCGTGGAGGCCGCACTCAAACAGGAACCGATGCGCGAGGATCTCATTCGCGCGGCCATGACGGTCTACGACATGGGCGGGCGCCGGCGCGAGATCGTGGAGCTCTATGCCGCGCACCTGCATCAGCTGGAGAGCGAGGTGCAGGGGCTGCCCGACCCCGAGACACGCCATGCCTATGAGCAGATCGTCGGTCGCGCCAAGCAGCGCGTGCTGATCTGACGAGGTTGCGGAGCCTGCTGGATGGGCGATAGCGGGTGACTGGAGAGGAGGGGAGCGGTGAGCGCTGAGTGCTGAGCATGGGGCCGTTGAGGGCAGCAGCTCAAGTGAACGTGGCGCTTGGGTGCCAAGCAGTTGAGGGCAGGCGACGCGGCCTAGCCCAAACGGCTGCTTGAGCATGGAATGCGTGGCGAAATATAAAGAACGGGCGGGAGCCGGGGGATGATGGCCAACCCGGTACCCGCCCGTTCAAAAGGCGCGTGGATGTTGAACGAAGAGGTGCTCTAAAGGAAAACGGCCCGAGGGCGAAGCCTTAAAGCGACTGGCGTTCTCGGAACGTGCTAGCGGAACGTGCTAGACGAGCTTGATCTTCTCGATGTCGTCGCGCTTGCTCTCGCGATAGAGGGAGAACTTGCGGCCGATGACCTGCACGACCTCGGCATGGCAGCGCTCGGCGAGTTCGTCTGCGGCCTCGCGGGCGGTGAGGGCAGAGCCGTCGAGGACGGAGCACTTGATGAGCTCGTGGGCCTCGAGGCTCTCGTTGGCCTGCTCGACGACGCCGTCGTTCACGTCGGCCTTGCCGACGATGACGACGGGGTTGAGGTGATGGGCGAGGCTGCGGAGCTGCCTGACCTGGCGACCGGTAAGTGACATGGGATCTCGCTTTCAGAGGAACGGGGGTGCGTGATGTTGAGGGCAGGGCGGTGCCCGCCTCGATTCTTTAACCTCGCAACGATAGCGCACGCTGGGCGTTTTCCGCTTGGACGGCCGTCAGTTCGCAAAGAATGCGGAATGTCGCGGGATGACGCGCCGGTCAAAGTGCGACCGAACGCGACATCTTGCGGCGCACCGGGCTAAGCGTGAGAAAAAGTCGGGTTGGCCGTCTGCTCCACATCAAGGGGCGCGAGCTGCATTGGGGCTCCGGTCCGCGTCGTTCATGGTGAGCTGTCAGAGCGCGGGAAACGCGCATTCAAGCGTCGAAGCCGGGCTATGCCGTTCGTGTTGAGCTGACGGGGCCTTCTGTGCCGGGTGCTAACCTTAGGGCCGACCAGATTGCGAGGCCCATGGACGAACGTGAACAGCGCGGGGCGTGTGCCCCTATCAACGCCACGGCGGCGGCCAAGGCTGCCGCGCGCGCGACGAGCGTCGACGATGCCCGTGCGGC
>CAVDTO010000197.1:0-3465 GCA_963611895.1 bacterium | reverse complement strand
ACCTTAAGCCTCAAAGGGGTGAATCGTCACGCCCTTGACCACGCGGTTCACGGTGCCGGTGGGGCTCGGCGTGTCGGGGGTATTGCCTACGCGCACCGAGTTGAGCAGGCTCACGACCTGCGCCACCATCACGAACGGCAGCGCGAGGTAGCCCTCGGGAAGCAGCTCGTAGCCCTCGAACAGGAACGACTCGCCCTCATAGACGGTGTCGGCCTTCTGCTGCACGGCGATCGTGTGCTGGGCGATCTCGTCGCCGCCGATCTCGTTCAGGATGTCGATGTCGTACTGACGCGTGTACGGGTCGTTGTTCACGAACACGAACACGAGCGTCTTGTCGTCCACGAACGACTTGGGCCCGTGACGGTAACCCATCGAGGTGTCGAACGACGTGGCCACGAGGCCGTGCGCGAGCTCCAGAATCTTGAGCTGCGCCTCCTGCGCAAGGCCGCCGAACGAGCCGGAGCCCAGGTAGGTCACGCGGTTGAAGTCGCCGGCGAGGTAGTCGGAGATCTCCTGCTCGCGCGCGATGACCTCCTCGCCCATCTTGGCCATGGTCTCGACCCAGGCAGCCTTCTGCTCGAGCGAGGCCGTGTCGAAGATCAGGGTGGAGATGAGCGTCATGCAACTGTAGGAGCCGGTCATGGCAAAGCCGCCGTCGTTCGCGCGCGGGATGAGGATGGTGTAGGCATCCGGGTCGTCGGCCGACTCAACGGCCAGCTTGCCCTCGGGCGCGCAGGTGATGTTGAGGAACTTGACGTTCTTGACGAAGGTCTTGCAGACGTTCACTGCGGCCAGGCTCTCGGGCGAGTTGCCGGAACGCGCAAAGCTCACCACGAGCGTGGGGTCCTCGGCGCGCAGGAAGTCGCGCGGGGCGCTCACGATGTCGGTCGTGGCGATGGGCTTGAAGTCGTACAGGTCGGTGTCGCCGGCGTGGCGCAGATACGGAGCGGCGGTGTCGCCCACGTAGTCAGAGGTGCCCGCACCGGTAAAGACCACCGAAAGGCGCCCCTCGCCCATGGCGCGCGCCTCGGCCAAAAACGCCTCGACGCCCTCCAGGTTCTCCTTGTAGATGTTGAAGGCATCGCGCCACAGGTCGGGCTGCTGCTTGATCTCGGGCGTGGTGATGTTGGCACCAAGCTCGGTAAGCTCCTCAACGCTCATCTCGAACATTGTTAGTACCTCTCCTTCTTAATGAATAAACTACTAGGCATTATACTTTGCCAATGGTTTGCTGGTTACTACCAGTACTGCCCCATAGGAACTGCAAAACTCAAACTTGCTCGCGTATATCCTTGCAGGCACGTCGGCTCCCGTTCGGCCTCACGCCCTGTCCCAGGCGGCGCAGACGCGGTGCGCGTCCAGGCACTGGTTTAGACCCAAGACCAGGCACGAACTCCGGCACACACTCGCGCACGCAAGCGCGGACCCAGAGCCGCCCCGCTCCCGGAACCCCTCTTAGACGTTCCTGCGGTGGAAGACCTTGTACTTGAACTGGTCGGCTCTCGCCACCGAGAGCGTGTATTCCACGATCTCGTTGCCGGCATCGTAAGTGGTGCGCACCAGGTCGAGCACCGGCGCGCCCTCGGAGATATCGAGCAGATGCGCGTCGGCCGGACGCGCGATGCTCGCGAAGAACTCCTCTTCGGCCACGCTGATCTTCTCGTGGTAGACGTTCTCGATCACGTCGTACAGCGAACTGTGCTCTAGCATCGGGCGCTTGAGTGACAGGAACTTGCGCACCGGAAGGTACGTGCGCTCGAGCATCATGGGCATGCCGTCGGCCGAACGCAGGCGCTTGAGCTTGAACAGCTTGTCGCCGATCCGCGTTCCCATGTGCTCGGCCAGGTTCTTGTCGGCCTCAACCTCGCAGAACTCGAGAATGGTGGTCTCGGGGTCGCGTCCCATCGAGCGCATCTGCTCGGTAAAGCTGTACGCCTGGAACAGGTCCGCCGCCTTGGCGGAGCGGTCGGCCACAAATGTGCCGCGGCCGTGCTGGCGCACCACGAGGCCCAGGCGCTCCAGCTCCTGGAGTGCAAGGCGCACCGTCGTGCGCGAGAGCCCGTAGCGTTCGGAGAGTTCGCGCTCAGACGGCAGGGCGTCGCCCACCTGGTACTCGTGGTTGATCTTCTCGGTGAGAATATCGACCAGCTGGTCGTACAGGGGCTGTTTGCGCGCGCCGATTGCCATAACGCTAACCTCCAATTCTTCAACAGTTGCCGAATATATCTCAGATACCTGCTGAGCAAAAAGGCCGCGGCCCCGAATTCACGGGTTCGCGGCCTAAACACACACAGTCTTGGGGTGGAGCGCATGCTCAGCGGGGCATGCGCTCCTGTAAGTCAGAGCCTTACCAGATGCTCGGCCAGAGGCCAAGCGGGCCAGCACCGAGGATGCCGATCACGAAGAGCAGGAGAATGCCCTTGGTCGGGGTCCAGTTGTGCTTAGCGAACATGTAGTAGAGCAGCAGCGTGAGCAGCAGCGGGATGAGCTTGGGGACGATGGTGTTCAGCGTGTCGGCCACGGAGAAGTTCACCGCGTCCTCAGTGACGGTGCCGTAGGTGACGGAGCTCATGCCGTTACCAAGATCGGTGACACCGCACTCGACGGCGTTGCCGTCGGCGTCGCTGGCGGAGAGGGCGTTGCCGTCCTCGTCCTTGAGGGCCAGGGTGCCGGCCTCGGCGGTCTCGGTATCGATGCCCTTCATCTTCTCGAAGTTCTTGGCCTCGGCGTTGGAGACGACCACGGTGTTGGCGGAGAGGCCACGGGTGGTGCCGTTGGGGATCTCGAGGTTGATCTGGGTGCCGCCCATGGTGACGACCAGGCAACCGACGACGAAGACGCCCATGATGGAAGCGGCGCGGGTGAAGGCCTGCATGTTGGCGGTAAGCGCGTCGATGGCGCTGGTGCCGAGCTTGTAGGACCAGTTCATGAGCCAGAAGCGCAGGGCGAACTGAACGGCGTTGAAGATGATCAGGAAGATCAGCGGGGCCGCAGCGTTGCCGTTGATGGCCATGTTCGAGGTGATGCCGGCCGTGATAGGCACGAGCGTCAGCCAGAACAGGGCGTCACCGATGCCGCCGAGCGGGCCCATGGCCGCAACGCGGACGGCGCGGATCGTGGGGATGTCCACCTTGTTTTGCTCGAGGGAGAGAACGATGCCCATCACGAAGGTGACGAGGAACGGGTGGGTGTTGAAGAACTCGAGGTTGTGGCTCATGGAAGCCGCAAGGTCGTTCTTGTTGGTGTGGATCTTCTTAAGACCCGGGATGATGGAGTAGAGCCAGCCGGCGGCCTGCATGCGCTCGTAGTTGAACGATGCCTGCAGGAAGCAGGAGCGCCACGCCATCTTGTTGAGCGTTGCCTGGTCGAGCTGCGGAGCAGGAGTCAGATCCTCATAGTGATCCGGGATAACATAATTAGATGCCATCTTCGAAGTCACCTCCGTCAGAAACAGCCGCACCCTTC
>CAVDTO010000196.1:0-3498 GCA_963611895.1 bacterium | reverse complement strand
GAATAGGGGTGCCGGCGCACCGCCTTGGTGAGCTGGCCGCCCTCGTCGTGGCCCACGTAGCCCGGGGGGCTGCCGATGAGCTTGGAGACCTCGTACTCGCTGCCGAACTCCGACATGTCGAAGCTGATGAGCGCGTCTTTGCTGCCGAAGAGGTACTCGGCGAGCGTCTTTGCGAGCTCGGTCTTGCCCGTGCCCGTGGGGCCGAGGAAGATGAACGAGCCGCCCGGGCGGCGCGGGTCCTTGAGCGGCGAGCGGCTGCGGCGGATGGCCTTGGCCACGGCCTCGACGGCCTCATCCTGGCCGATGATGCGCGTCTTGAGCACGTCCTCGCATTGGAGCAGGCGGCGGCTCTCGCTCTCGGTGAGCGAGCTCACCGGCACGCCTGAGGTCACGGAGACGATGTCGGCGATCTGGGCCGTGTCGATCGCGATCGGGCTCGCGTCCATCTCGGCGTTCCAGGCGGCGCGGGCCTCGCCCAGGGCGATCTCGGCCTCCTTCTGCTGCTCCTTGAGCTCGGCGGCGCGGTTCATGTCGTCGGCCTCGGTTGCGGCCTCGGCCTCGGCCTTGAGCTCGGCTATTCTGCGCTCGGCCTCGCGCACCGGCTCGGGGGCGCGGTTCGCGGCGATGCGCGCGCGGGCACCGGCCTCGTCGATGAGGTCGATGGCCTTGTCGGGCAAAAAGCGGTCCTGGATGTAGCGGTTGGAGAGGCTCGCGGCGGCCTCCACGGCGGCCGGCGTGTAGCGCACGTGGTGGTGCTCCTCGTAGCGCGGCACGAGCGCGTTGAGGATGCGCACGGTGTCGGCCACGCTCGGCTCCTCCACGTC
Organism: bacterium; assembly: GCA_963611895.1. Lineage (GTDB taxonomy): Bacteria > Actinomycetota > Coriobacteriia > Coriobacteriales > Coriobacteriaceae > Collinsella. The sequence continues at coordinate 2,674 of CAVDTO010000196.1, read as the reverse complement.
GACCGTCTGGAAGCGGCGCTCGAACGCCGGGTCCTTGGTGAGGTACTTGCGGAACTCCTCGGCCGTCGTGGCGCCGATGATCTGGAACGCGCCACGTGCGAGGACCGGCTTAAGCATGGAGCTCGCGTCGATGGAGCCCTCGGCCGAGCCCGCGCCGATGAGCGTGTGCATCTCGTCGATGAACAGGATCACGTCGTCGGCCGCGGTGGCCTCGGCGATCACGTTCTTGAGGCGCTCCTCGAACTCTCCGCGGTACTTGGCGCCGGCCACGAGGCCGGGCAGGTCGAGCGCCCAGATGTTCTGGTCGAGCAGGTTCTCGGGCACGTCGCCCGAAGCGATCTTTTGCGCGAGGCCCTCCACGAGCGCGGTCTTGCCCACGCCCGGGTCGCCCAGGATGAGCGGGTTGTTCTTGGTGCGGCGCGAGAGGATCTCCATCATGCGCTGCACCTCGGCGTCGCGGCCGATCACCGGGTCGAGCTCGCCGGCGCGGGCCTTGTCGGTGAGGTTCTGCGCGAACTGCTTGAGGGTATCGGTGCCCGAGGCCTCCGAGGAGCCCTTGGAGTCGCCGCCCGAGAAGAACGGCAGGCCCGCCCCGGGGCGACCGGCGCCCGCACCCGCGAGGGGACGCTTTTTGCCCTGGTCGTTGGCCGTGAGCTTGTCCACGGCCTCGCGCACCGAGGCCGCCGAGACGCCCAGGCGCATGAGGATGTCCATCCCCGTGCCGTTGCCCTCCGAGACGATCGCGAGCAGCAGGTGCTCGGTGGAGACGTAGGTCTGGTTGTTCTCGCGCGCGATGCGGAAGGCGCGCTCCATCACGGCGATCACGAGCGGCGTGAACGCGAGCTTGGCGGCCTTCTCGGGTGCCTGAGCGGCCTCGGGCTCCTCGGCGTTCTCGCTGGCGGGCGCGTCATCCTTTGCGGGAACGGTCGTGCGGAGCTCCTTGAGCGTCTCGAGGATCTCGTCGTAGGCGATATCGAGCGAGCGCAGCGCCTCGGCAGCGACGCCCGCCTCTTCTTTGGCGAGCGCGAGCAGCAGGTGCTCGGTCCCGACCTTGTTGGATCCAAGATCGAGCGCCTCGGTCTTGGCGGTAGACATGACCTTGCGGGCACGATCGGTGAATCGATCTAGCATGCAAAACCTCTCATGTGCTGGTAGTGCGGTTATTTTGGGGCAGATGCGCCCTTGTTTACCCAGAATCACAACATGGTAACCGAAACCGCGCGAATCGTGCGGGCGCGAACGCGCGTCCATAAGGGACGACAACAGGTGCCCAGGGTTTCGGGCGAAACGTAGCAGGCGTCACTGCCTTCGCAGCCGACTCGATGGGCGCGAACCGAACTCGGCGGCTGCTATTTTCGATAATGTGTGGCATTTCTCCTTCTCCGCGAGTAGAGACGACAAAACCCCAGGAAAACGAATCTGCTTTCCTGGGGTTTTGCTCGGGCTACTTCGCTGATCGCGAAAATGCCACACATTATCGAAAATAGGTTCGCTGGACCGCGGTGCTAGGCGAAAGCGCGGGTCCAAATGCCCCGCAGTGGCCTCGGTGCCGGCACAAGAAAGAGCGCGGGGGCGAGACGGGTTTCCTGAAAGCCGCCCATCACCCTCGGCGCCGGCGCACAGCGGCCGCGGGACAAGCCGAAAGCGCGTTAGGCCGAAAGCGCGGGCTCCTGGATGCCCTCGGCGGCGTCGTCCTCAGTGGCCTGCTGACCCGGGAAGGCGACCAGCTCGGGATGGGCCTCGGCAAAGACCGTGCCCATGGGGAACGCGCGGCGGAAGATGAAGCGCGCGAACGGGCCGGCAACGAGCAGGTTCCACGGGAGCGCCATCACGAAGTTCTTGGGGATCGTGGTGATCCACATGAGCGGGATCATGGGGAGGTTGGCGAGGATGTCGCCGTCCATATGGGTGAGGCCCTCGAACGAGCCGTAGAGCGACATGATGATGACCATGGGGACGACCATGCAGGAGCTGACGGCGAGCGTCATCGCGCGCGGCGAGCTCTTGCCGGGCGTGACCAGGTACTTAAAGGCAAAGCCCTTGGCAAGCGGGCTCGCGATGAACCAGTCGCAGCACATGGCGAACACGTAGGCAACGGGGAAGCCGAGCCACGCGTCGGCGATAACCTCGCCGTTGATGGCGCCGTGCTGCAGTGCAACGTTATAGATGCTCATCCAGATCACCATGCAGAAGCACATGATGAAGGTGAACAGAAGGCTCTCTCGTTTGTTGGTAGGCATGTAAGGCACGTTCCTTTCTTCGTATGCTGTACAGCCGAAACGACGTAGCGGCATGTGCCCCGGCAGGGCCTGCGTGCGGTGCCCCGTCGGCCAAAGCGTCGTGAACGGGGCGCACGGCCCTTGCGGCCGTGTTACCAAAACCGAACGGGCAGTTTGGCTGACAGGACGTCGCGCGGCGTCCTCCCGTTGCGCGGCTCGGTAAGCCCGCGCAAACAAAAAGCGGGCGAGACAAACAACCAAAATCGTTCGTCTCGCCCGCTCATAAACACGTCTGCGACTACTTATTTCGTGGCTTCAGCCTAACACGCCGACCGGCCGTTTCGTAAGCGAAAAGTTTGTGAAGATGCCAAGAGAAAAGTCAATAGACGTTCGGCAAGCACGTCTGAAGAACCGGATGAGCGTCTTATGCGCAAGATTCCCGACCGCACACGCCA
>CAVDTO010000195.1:0-3499 GCA_963611895.1 bacterium | reverse complement strand
CGGCAAACCCGCAGCAGCCCGACGAGGCCGAGGAGCTAATCGATGCTGAGCAGGACGCCGCGGAAGAAGCGGCCGAGGGCCAGGAGCTCGGCGATAATGCGCAGGCCGAAAATGCTCAGAGCCCCGCACAGCCTAGCGAGAGCGAGAAGCCAAACGAAGCAGAACAGGTCGTTCGCGCTCAAGGCGCGACGGAGCCCGTCGATACCGACCAGCCCGCCAACGCGGGGCAAACCGCGCAGGCAGGAGCGCAGGTCGAGACAAGCGCCGATGCCGAGCCCACCGCACAGCCTAAAAAGCGCACGCTCGCCTATGTGGCGGGTATCGCCGTCGGCCTTGCGGCGATCGGCTTCCTTGCGTTCCAGCTCTTTGGCAACCGCACGGGCGGCGACCTTGCCACCTACGGCCAGGTGGAGCCCATTTACATCGATGCCGATACGCAGCTGACCCCGCAAGATGCCGACGGCAAGGAGCTCGACTCGTATACCGTCACGCTCACGGGAAGCGCGGGCAAAACCGCCTCGGCAAAAGTCTCGGGAAGCAAGAGCTTTAGCCTCAAGACCGCCAAGAAGCTCTCCAAGGTCAAAAGCGGGAGCTATACCCTCACGGTCCGGAGCAGCAAGACGAAGGTCGAATGGTCGCTGCCCGTCAAGTTCGCCCCCAAGAGCAAGAAGGTTTCGGCCGCCGTGACGCTCGCTCCGCCCAGCGCGAGCGACAGCAGCAAGGGGACCGACTCGACCGACAGCCCTAACTCCACGACGGCATCGGCATATGCGCTCTATTACCAAAAGTGCCAGGAGTACACCGCAACGTACGGCGAGGCTACGGTGAGCGAGGTTTCAGACGGGACCTACTATAGCTATAGGGCCCTCTTCGGCCTCGCGTGCGCCAAGCTCGTCGACTTCGACAACGACGGAACCGAGGAGCTCTACCTCGTCTACAACACGAGCGATCCTGCAAGCTTTGCCCAGCTGGACAGAAACGAAAACGATGCCTTCGTTTCGGAGGTCTGGGCCTATCGCGACGGCGGCATCAAGCGCCTCTACAAGGGCGAAGGCGCGTATTTTCAAGGGACGGGACTTGCATACACCACGCTTTACCAGCACGGAGATGTCTACGAACTCGAGGTGATCAGACAGGCAAGCGACCAGGTGACTACCGAGTTCAAGGAGTTGTCGGGCGATTCGTTCAAGACCAAACACTCGTATAGCCTCCCGGGCGAGGGCAACGACTGGGCCTACGTTGACGGCAAGATATCCGACCTTAGCGCGCTCTCCAGCTTGCTTGCGGAATACAACTCCACGATGGATGCTGTCGTCGACAAAGTTTACGGAAGCACGGCCTCCAACGCCGTAAACACGACGCTCCAGAGCACCCGGCAGACGATCGCCAGCCTCAAGTCGGCGCGCGATTCCGCCGCAGGCAAAAGCACCGGCGCAGCCAAGGGCAGCAAGAACGCCAAGGCCGAGAACAAGAAGCTCAACAAGAAGGCGCACGCGGCCTACGACGAGGTGCTCAGCCAATACCGCAAGGCGCTCGCAGACGATGCGAGCTCGCTTATCAGCAGCGGGACCACGTACAGCAACAAGGGCGACGCGACCTATTGGACCGATGCCCAGAAGAGCTCCAAATATCCGCTGGTCTCCTACTACGCCATCATCAACAAGGGGATGACCACAGACAACACACAGTATTGCTACAAGGACCTGAACGGCGATGGCGTGGACGAGCTGCTCGTGGGCACCTCCCAAGATGACGGCGAGAACGTCGCGTACGCGGTCTACGGCTACATCGACGGCAAGGTCAAGGGCCTACTTTCCGCCGACGCAGTGAGGCCGTCATCGCTCACCGCGCGCGAAGACGGCACGGTCTGCCTCTACGCCAACGACGGCTGGGCGGTCAACTCGTGGACCTACTACCAGTTCGACGGCAAGACTCTGAACAATGTGGAATCGGTCGAGCAGCGGCCCGGCACAAACCAGGTAACGACCGTGCACAGCAAGAACGGCACGACCGTTGAGCAGGTGACCGACAGCAGCACGGGCGACACCTCGACGCTCACCAACAGCAACGAGCTCATCAGCAAGGTGGCGTCGGACCGCCCGGTCGACGGCTCCCTCACCTGGAATGCGCTTTAAGCTCGTTGAGCCGCTTGGCGTTCAGCAGGTTCTTTACAGGATTGAGCCCCTCGTTGTGGCAACGCGCCAAGAGGGGCGACTCCTTAAAGCCGTGTTGCTCGATGTCGTCGTCGAGCGCATGTTTGAGCGCGGTCCATCCCACAAGATGACCGCGCACTTTCGGCTTGGCCAGATCGAGCTCAAGCGCGATCTCGGCAACGGACTTGCCCTGGTTCAGAAAGAGCTCGCGCGCCCGGTCGCGCTCGTAGCGCGACCGCTCGTTCTTGGCCGCGGTCTTGCAGGCCGCGCTGCAGTAGACCTTCGGCTTGCCGCGTTGCCCCGCGAGCGAGAACGGACGGCCGCACTGGCTGCAATAGCCGAGCTTGACGGTCCCCAGCTTGCACGAGAAGTCGAACCACAGCCACGAGAGATAGTTGCCAAACGAGAGGAACCCGGTCGCGGAGCTGCCCTGGAACACGTCCACGTAGGCAGACGAGAGATGACAGACGACGAGCGCCTGCACGATCGCCTCGAGGGCGCCGCGATCATCGTCGCCGAGCGGCGCGTCCGCGATGGTAAGCATCGGATTGTCCGCGATACGGTAGCGACTCATCTCCGTAGCACGGGGTTTGAGCTGCGTGCGGGCCAGCTCCTGCTCCCTGGCGTCAAGGTCGAGCACACGGCGAATCTCCTCAAAATCGTCGATGGTAAGCTCGTGCTCAAACGCAAAGATATCGAACCGGGCGACGCTGAGGGGCATCTCTCCCCCACAGCCATCTGCCAAGGAACCCTGCTCAGCCATGCCCTGTTCGGTCGCGCCCTGCTCGGTCACGAACGCGTAGTAGAAGCCGTCCTCCGACTGAATGCGTCGAATGAGCGGCAGCTGTTTAACGACGCTGCGGTAGGCAGAGGAGAGCACCAGGCCAACCGAATAGAAAACGAATTGCTCCCCGTTCTCGCCGGGAGCGGTCGCGCCCTCGACGGACGCTACGCACTTGCGAATGAACCCAAGGCTCGCGAGCTTCTCGATAGAGCCGCCCCCGTTGAGATATTCCTGCAGGCGCACCGCAAGCAGCGCGCTCGTGGCCGCAAGGCCCCAATCGCGCAGGTTCTCCACCGCCGCACCGCCAAAGAGCGGACCCGTGGTTTGGGCGAGTTTGAGCATGCCCTGCTTGTTAGCGGCGAGCTGAGTCGGGTCGTCAGCCGCGGGCTGAACACAGGCCGCCAGCTTGATGAGGTCGGCATGGCGCTCGTCATGCTGCGGCACCGAGGCCTCGGGGCAGCCTTCGAGCTCCGTGGGCATATAGAGATCGAACACCAAGAAGGGGACATTGCTGCCCGAGGGCTGCTCGCCCGCAGGGTGATCAGCCACCGACTCGGCCTCG
>CAVDTO010000194.1:0-3508 GCA_963611895.1 bacterium | reverse complement strand
TTACAAGGAGAAGGAAATGGCCATCATCGGTTTGTTCATGAGCCTTATCTGGATCGTGATCATCGTTCTCATCGTTGCTGCGCTCACCGGTCAGGTGTTCTTCGTCGTCAAGCAGCAGCACGCCGTGATCATCGAGCGCCTGGGCAAGTTCAACAAGATCGTGGGCGCGGGCTTCCACGCCAAGGTTCCGTTCATCGACCGCAAAGCCGCCACGGTGTCGCTGCGCACCATGAAGAACGGATTCGACATCGACGTCAAGACCGAGGACAACGTCACCATCGGCCTCGAGGTCTCGGCCCAGTACCACGTGAGCTACGACATGGGCCAGGGCCCGGCCGACTCCGGCGTGTACAAGAGCTTCTACATGCTGCAGCAGCCGGTCGACCAGATGCGCGACTTCATCACCGACGCGCTGCGCTCCTCGATCCCCGTCTACACGCTCGACGAGGTCTTCGCCAAGAAGGACGACATCGCCAAGGACGTCAACGCCACGGTTTCCGAGCAGATGGCCGCCTACGGCTTTACCCTGGTGAGCACGCTGATCACCAAGATCGCGCTGCCCTCCGAGGTCGAGGACTCCATGAACCAGATCAACGCCGCCCAGCGCACCAAGGCCGCGGCACAGGATCTCGCCGAGGCCGACCGCATCCGCCGCGTAACCGAGGCCAAGGCCGAGGCCGAGGCCATGGAGAAGGCAGGCGAGGGCATCGCCAACCAGCGCAAGGCCATCGCCGCCGGTATCAAGGACTCGCTCGAGACCATCCAGGAGACGGGCGTGGGCAACGACGAGGCCAACCAGCTGTTCATGTTCACCCAGGGCCAACCAGCTGTTCATGTTCACCCAATGGGCCGAGATGATGAGCGAGTTCGCCAAGTGCGGCAAGTCGTCCACGGTGGTGCTGCCGAGCGATTTTGGCCAGGCCTCGAACATGTTCAACCAGATGCTCACGGCCGACGTCGCGAGCAAGGACGCCAAGTAGCCCTGGCCGGTTACCAAGTGGCAACTTTGGCGCGCTAGGATGGGCGCGCACGGTAGGCGGGCGAGGCTCGGCGGTGGTTAGGCGAGGGCGAGGTTCGACAGCGGGCTGGCGCGGTCTGGAAGTGAGCTGGGCGCGCGATGCCCGAGGGCGGCCCCGTGGGGTTTCCGATTAAGAGAGACGAGGAGCGCAAGATGGACGCAGCGCAGGTGAAGATCGGTTTTGTGGGGTTCGGCAACATGGCGAGCGCCATGGCCGACGGGTGGATCGCCTCTGGGCTCTCGGCGCAGGACCTCTATGCCTGCGCCGGCCACTTCGACGCGCTCCGCGAGCGCTGCGAGGCGCGCGGCATGAACGCCTGCGTGAGCACGGCCGAGGTCGTGGATGCGGCCGACGTGGTCGTGGCCGCGGTCAAGCCCTACATGATCGAGACGGTGCTCGGCCCCGTTAAGGAGCAGCTCGCCGGCAAGGTCGTGCTCTCGGTTGCCTGGGGCTGGGACAGCGCCAAGTGGGAGGCGGCCTTCGCGGGCACGCACCACATCTCGACGGTGCCGAACACGCCCGTCGCCGTGTGCGAGGGCGTTATCGCTACCGAGGCGACCTCGACCCTCGCCGACGACGAGCGCGCCGCGGTGCTTGCATTGCTCGAGCGCCTGGGCACCGTGGTGGAGCTTGCGAGCGACCTGCTCTGGGTGGGCGGCACCACGGCGAGCTGCGCCCCGGCATTCGTTGCCATGGCGATCGAGGCCCTGGCCGATGCCGCCGTCAAGAACGGCATTCCGCGCGCGAAGGCTTACGAGATCGTGAGCGCCATGATGGCCGGCACGGCAAAGCTCCAGCTCGCGACCGGGCAGCACCCGGCTGCCATGAAGGACGCCGTCTGCTCGCCGGGCGGGGCGACCATCAAGGGCTGCGCCGCACTCGAGAAGGCGGGCATGCGCGCGGCCTTCATCGAGGCCATCGACGCAACGCTCGGCTAGGGCAATCGTCGTCGCTCGGTCTGCACGGTATGACTGGCATGCAGTAACGGGGCTTATAGGACAAAAAGTGCGTCCGATTTTGAGGTGTTGACGCAGGCCAGCGCCTCTTTTTTCGGACTTTAAATCCAGTGGTTGCTTTAAGCTGCTCGAACAGAAAGCGTGTCTGACAGTCACCAGGTAGATAGCCTTTTTTCGGACTGTAAAATGCACCTGGAAGATGTTTGAGCATATGCGCAAGCGCTACGAAAAAGGACCCTTGCCGGGTCCTTTTCTTGTTCTGCTGTAGTATTGCGGAGCGCAGCCGGTGGTCCTGCTGCAGGCCTTTCGCGCATCAGCTGCCGCTTAGCGGACGGTCCAATGCCCTCAGCCGGCGTTTGCTCGCCTGCCGCCAGTTCCTAGAACCACTCCTCGTCCTCGTCGGCGTCGCCGCGGTCGACGTAGAGCTGGCTCGTGCGCTTCTCCAGAACGAAGGCGAGGATCACGAAGAGCAGGACGCCGCCGCCGAACAGGATGGCAAATCCCTCGCGCGTGTTAAAAAGGAAATCGATCACTGCGTCCATCTTGTCTTCTTGCCTTCTTTTGGCCGGGTCAAAACACGCATAAGTATATACTGGCGTCTGCACAGTTACGCTGCCAACCTCAATTGCACAAAGCAGGAGGAATCCAATGCTAGACATCAAGTTCGTGCGCGAGAACCCCGACGCGATCGACACCGCGATGGCGAACCGCCAGACCTCGTGGGACCGCGAGAAGTTCTTTGAGCTCGACGACGCCCGCCGCGCCGTCATCACCGAGGTCGAGGAGCTCCAGGCCACGCGCAACGCCGAGTCCAAGAAGATCGGCGCCCTCATGAAGGAGGGCAAGAAGGACGAGGCCGAGGCCGCCAAGGAGGCCGTGCGCGCCGTCAACGAGAAGATCGACGGCCTGGCCGAGCGCCGCAGCGCCCTCGAGCAGGAGCAGTACGACTTCATGGCTCACCTGCCGAACATCCCCTGCGAGGCCACGCCCGTGGGCAAGGACGAGGACGAGAACCCCGAGCGCCGTCGTTGGGGCACCCCGCGCGACTTTGCGGCGGAGGGCTTTGAGGCCAAGCCGCACTGGGACCTGGGCACCGACCTCAACATCCTCGACTTCGACCGCGGCAACAAGCTCAGCGGCAGCCGCTTCACCGTGCTCGGAGGCGCCGGCGCCCGTCTTGAGCGCGCGCTCATCAACTACTTCGTGGACACGCACGCGAGCCGTGGCTTCAAGGAGTGGTGGCCGCCCATCGTGGTCAAGCGCCAGACGATGTTCGGCACCGGCCAGCTTCCCAAGTTCGAGGACGATGCCTACCACGTGAGCGGCGACAACTTCCTCATCCCCACCGCCGAGGTCGTGCTTACCAACCTGCACGCCGGCGAGGTGCTCGAGGGCGACACCCTGCCGCGCCGCTACACTGCGTTCACCCCGTGCTTCCGCGAGGAGGCCGGTAGCGCCGGCCGCGACACCCGCGGCATCATCCGCCAGCACGAGTTCGACAAGGTCGAGATGGTCAAGTTCGCCAAGCCCGAG
>CAVDTO010000193.1:0-3510 GCA_963611895.1 bacterium | reverse complement strand
CGGTTCGAGCCGCGAGATCCGGGCCCAGCGCGACCGCGTGCGTCGAACGCTCCCGCCTGCTGAGTCGTCTGTGCCCACCGCGCAGGGCTTGGTGCGCAACCCCCGCGCCGGCTACGGTGACGGCCAATATTCCGGACGGGGTCGCGACTCGGGCCGTCCCGCGCGTTTGGCCGAACGTGGGCAGGGACGCTCCTCGTCGCGTGCGGGATCGAGCTCCCGTGGCCGGGCGCCGCGCGACGGACGCCGTGCGTACGGGTCGGCGCCTGCGGGCAGGTCCGAGCGTCAGGTTCGGGCCCAGCGTGATAACAGGTCCCTGCGTTCGTCTCAGGGCGGTCGTCCAGTTTCGGGCGGGAACGATGTTCGCTCGCGCCGCGATGCGGGCTTGGGTCCGGCGCGTCGCGGTGGTGCGCAGGGGCGTCGCAGCTCAAGTGCGCTCTCGAGCTTCGACCCTAAGTTCCTCATCGCTGCCGGCGCCATCGTGCTGGCCATTCTCGTGCTTCTGGTTTTCCTCGTCTCGCGTTCCTGCTCGTCGAGCGCCGCGAGCACGACGCTTGCCGAACAGAGCGCGAAGGCAGATGCGGCCGCGAGCAAGACTTCTTCGTCCTCGAGCAAGTCGAGCAAGAAATCCGCGTCCAAGAAGAACTCGAAGAGCGATTCCGACGCCGAGTCCGATGACGCCGATTCCGATTCGGATTCCTCAACCGATGAGGAGACGGGAGACGCTGAAGGCACGGGCACCGATTCGACGGACTCCTCGGAAGGCTCTGCTGCCGATGAGGGCACGAAGGCCTCGAGCATCTCGGTCAAGGTCAAGCTCGCTTCCAAGAAGACCGCGTTTATCGAGGTACGCGTGGACGGCAAACTCGTTTACGGAGAGCAGGCAACCGGGCCGCTCACCAAGGAGTACACCGCGAGCGAGTCCGTGGAGATCACGACGAGCAAACCCTCGTATGTCACGATCACCAAGAACGGCAAGAAGGTTCGCTACGATTCGCAGACGTCCGGCGTGGCCCGCGTGACCCTGACGGTCCCGACGTCCGTCTCGTCGTCTTCGAGCGATTCCTCGGCTACGGATGCGTCGTCCTCGAGCGAGCAGGACGCGTCCGGCGCGGTGTCGACTTCGACGGGCACGTCTTCGAGTGGCACCACCGCCGCGACCACGTCCGCGGCCTCGTACGGCACGGCCTCGACCTCGAGCTCGTACTCTACCGCGAGCTCTTCGAACTCCTCTGGTTCCTATTCCGGAACCTCTGCATAAGCCGGAGCCAACTTGTCTTGGCCCGCTTTAACTCCGTTGACCCCGATCAAGGAACGTGATCCACATGGCAAAAGATTCAAGCTTCGACGTCGTTTCCGAAGTCGACATGCAGGAGGTCGATAACGCTTTCCAGCAGTGCGCGCGCGAGATCTCGCAGCGCTACGACCTCAAGGATTCCGGCGCGAGCATCGACCTTTCCAAGGCCGACAAGCTTTTCACCATCTCGGCGCCCGCCGACTTCGTCGCGCGCCAGGTGAGCGACATCCTCAACAGCAAGCTCATCAAGCGCGGCATCGATCTCAAGGCGGTCTCGTGGGACGCTCCCCAGGCTGCCTCGGGCGGCACCGTTCGCGTGCTCGGGCATATCGTCGAGGGGATCGACCAGACGACCTCCAAGAAGATCAACAAGGACATCAAGGACCAAAAGCTCAAGGTCAAGGTCACCATCGAGGGCGAGAAACTCCGCGTCTCCTCGGCTTCCAAAGATGCCCTTCAGACCGTGATCGGCTTCCTGCGCAGTCAGGATTACGGCCAGCCGCTCCAGTTCACCAACTACCGCTAACGATTCGCTGCAAACGCGATTCCAACGAAAGGAGCCGTGCGGCTTCATGGATAACCCCTGTGGATCTGTCATCTACATCACGCTTGGTTGCGCCAAGAACGAAGTCGATACCGACCGCATGCGCTCGCTGCTCTGCGCGGCGGGCTACAGCGAGGCGTCGAGCGCCGAGGAGGCCGATGTCGCCATCGTGAACACATGCTCGTTCCTCGCCTCGGCCACGTCTGAGAGCATCGAGACCACGCTCGAGCTCGCGTCCGAGGTCGAGGACGGCGTGCGCGCCTGCAAGATCGTCATGTGCGGTTGCGTTCCCTCGCGCTATGGCGACGACCTGCCCTCGGAGCTGCCCGAGGTGGCGGCGTTCGTCCCTTCCGACAAGGAGGACGGGATCGTGGCCGTCGTGGACGAGGTCCTGGGCGTCGAGCGCGCCGAGGCGGCTTATATTCCGAGCGTCAAGCGCACGGTAGAGGGCGCGACGGCCTACGTGAAGATCTCGGACGGCTGCAACCGATTCTGCAGCTTCTGCATGATTCCCTATATCCGTGGTCGCTACCGCTCGCGCTCCGCCGAGAGCATCCTTTCGGAGGTTCGCGAGCTTGTGGCGGGCGGCGTGCGCGAGATCGTGCTGATCGGTCAGGACACAGGTATCTGGGGCAACGACTTCAATGACGATACGGCTGAGGGTCCGCGCGACCTATCGGGCCTGCTCCGTGCCGTCGCCGAGGCCGTGCGCCCCGAGCATGTGTGGATTCGCGTGCTCTACCTGCAGCCCGAGGGCATGAGCGACGAGCTCATCGCGACGATCCGCGACGTTCCCGAGGTGCTTCCCTACATCGATATCCCGGTGCAGCATTGCTCCGCGAGGATTCTCAAGGCCATGAACCGCTCCGGCTCGCGCTCCGAGCTCGAGGAGCTGTTCTGCCGCCTCCGTAACGAGATTCCCGGCATGGTCATCCGTTCCACCGGCATGGTGGGCTTTCCGTCCGAGACCGAGGAGGAGTTCGAGGAGCTTCTCGAGTTCATGGATCGGGTCGGGTTCGACTACACGAGCGTGTTCGCCTATTCGCGTGAGGAGGGGAGCCGCGCCGCCAAGATGGAGGAGCAGGTTCCCGAGGACGTCAAGCTCGAGCGCGCGCAGCAGGCCATGGATCTTGCCGAGTCGCTGGGCTTTGCCGCCACGGCAGCGCATGTGGGCGAGGTGGCCGAGGTCATCGTCGACGGCATCGAGGAGACCGATGACGGCCCCGAGCTGATCGGGCACGCGTGGTTCCAGGCCCCGGACTCCGACGGCGCCGTTCACCTCGAGGTCGAGGAGGCCTCGGTGGGTGATATCCTGAAGGTCGAGTTTACCGACAGCTTCTGCTACGAGCTCGTCGGTCACGTTGTGGAATAGGAAGAACATGTCTGACAGCAAGAAGCAACTGACGAGCATCTGGACTCCTGCGAACGTCGTGACCTGCGTGAGGATCGTCTTCATCCCGATCTTCATGGTGCTATCCGCGCTCTCGTTCAAGGGCGGGGAAGGTAGTGCGGCAACCTACGATGCCGGGCTTTCCATCGCCGCGTTCGTGCTCTACATGCTCCTCTCGCTCACGGATAAGCTCGACGGCTACCTCGCGCGCTCGCGCAACGAGATCACCGACTTCGGCAAGTTTCTCGATCCGATCGCCGACAAGTTGCTCGTCTTCTCGGC
>CAVDTO010000192.1:0-3513 GCA_963611895.1 bacterium | reverse complement strand
GAACGGGAGCGGGATGCCCGTGATCGGCATGAGCGAGATGCACATGCCGATGTTCTCGTAGATCTGGAAGGTCCACATACCGACAATGCCCACGGCCACGAGCTTGAGGAACATCGACTCGCACCGGATGGCCACGCGGATGGTCGAGAAGATAAGGACCACGTAGAGCAAAAGCAAGAAGATCGCGCCCGCGAAGCCGAAGGTCTCGGAGAGCGTAGCGAAAACGAAGTCGGTGTGCGCCTCGGGCAAGAAGCCGCCGGTCGACTGCGTGGCGTTGCCGATCCCCTTGCCGAAGAATCCGCCGGAGCCGACTGCGATGAGCGATTGCTGCACGTTATAGGCATCATCGCTGCTCGACGACTCGGGGTCCAAAAAGACGGTAAGGCGGTTCATCTGGTACTCCTTGAGGAGCACGTCCTGGCCGAGGAGGTTGTCGAGCACGGAGTCGAGCGCGAGGAGGAGCGACACGAGGCCGACCATGATGGCGAGCGTGGCCAGGATCCATTCGCGCTTGGCGCCGCTCATGCAGATCACGACCGCGCCCGACACGAGCACGACGAGGCCGCTGCCGAGGTCGCCCATGGCGAACACGCAGAGAAACGGGATGGCGAGCATGGCGCAGAGCTTGATGTACTCGCGCACCGAGTCGATCTTGCCGTTGTACTGCGCGCCGAGCGACGAGACGAGCGCGATGGTGATGAGCTTGGCGAGCTCGACGGGCTGGAAGGTGAGGTTGATGAGCGGGATCTTGATCCAGCCCGTCATGCCGAGGCCGCCCGTGTAGGAGAGGCCGGGGATCTTGGGGCTGAAGATCACGATGATGTCGATGACGAGCAGCGCCGTGGGGATGTCGGCGAGGCCGCGCAGGTCCTGCCTCCAGATGAGCGCGGCGAGCACGAGGCCCACGCCGATGCCCATGAGGTGGCGCGGGAACGAGGCGTTCGCGATCGAGAGCGACGCGGCCCAGATGACGACGGCGCCGAAGGCCACGAGCAGCGCGGTAGAGGCGAGGACGCCGACGTTCACGCGCTGGCGGAAGGTGCTCCGGCCGGCCGCCAGCGTTCGGTTGAGTTTTTCGAGGCTGCGGGCGCCGCTGCCCGATGCCTTGCTCCAAAAAGCCATGCTTCAAGCCTCCTAGCGGACGTCCGCGCCGGTGGCGCTCGATGTGTCGGGCGAATCGTAGATCTGGCCGAGGACGTTCCTCACGGCGTAGAGTGCCGAGGTCGAGCCGAATCCGCCCTGCTCGATGATGCATGCCACCACGTACTTTGGCTTGTCGTAGGGAGCGTAGGCGCAGAACCAGCCGTAGAGGCCCTCCCCCGTCTTCTCGCCGGTACCGGTCTTGCCGGCGACCTTCACCGGAAGATTGGTGAAGTGCGAGGCCATGGACTCGTCCTCGTCGTAGATCACGCCGAGGAGCCCTCGGTGCACGAGGTCGAGGTCGGACTGGGCGTTGACCTTCGCCTTGAGGCGGCGCTTGCGCTTGCCCCCGTTGTATTTATAGACGTCCTCCTTGCCCTCCGAGTCGAGCGCGGAGAGGAAGACGTGCGGGGTGTACTGCACGCCGCCGTTGGCGAGTCCGGCGTAGACGCAGGCCATCTGCAACGGGGTCGCGAGGATGTCGCCCTGGCCGATCGCGATGTTCGTCATGTCGCCGGGGTTCCAGGTGCGCTCGTCGGCGGAGTACTCCTTGAAGTAGCTCTGCTTCCAGGCGCTGTCGGGGACGCGGCCCGCGCTCTCGCCGGGAAGGTCGATGCCCGTGGCGGACTCGAGGCCGTGGCGGCGGAACATCTCCTGCAGGCCCTCGGGGTTCGATTTGTCGTAGTAGAACGCCTTGCCCACGTCGTAGAAGACGGAGTCGCACGAGAAGACGATGCCGCGCTCGAGGCCGATCGTGCCGTGACCGTTGTGGTCCCAGCACCATTTGCCGTTCGCCTTGCCGAGGCCGGTCCAGTAGCCCGTGCAGTCGGTGGTCTGCGAGGCGGTGTACACGCCGTACTCCATGCCGGCGAGCGACGAGAGCGGCTTGATGGTGGAGGCCGTCATGTACTGGCCCGAGATGACGCGGTCGACGAGAGGGTGGGTCCCGTCGTCGCTGTTGAACTCGTTCCAGGTGTCGGTCGAGATGCCGCCGATGAAGAGCGAGGGGTCGAACTTGGGGTAGCTCGCGAGGCCGAGGATCTCGCCGTTGGTGGCGTCCATGCACACGCACGCGCCGGCCGAACCCTCGTAGCCGTTCTCCTTGGCCTTCTCGACCGCGAGGTCGATGCCCTCCTCGCAGGCCTTTTGTATATCGAGGTCGATGGTGAGCTTGATGTCGGAGCCCGCCTGGGCATCGACCGTGGAGACCACGCCCGTGATGCCGCCGCTCGCGTTGACCTTGACCTTCTGCTCGCCGCGGATGCCCTGGAGGATGTTCTCGTATTGCGACTCGACGCCCGCCTGGCCGACGATGTCGCCCGACTGGTAGGTGATCTTGCCCGTGCCCGATTCCTCTTGCGAGCTCGCGCTCGAAGAATCAGAACTGTTCTGGGCCGAGAGCTGGTCTGACGTGATAGTTCCGGTGTAGCCGAGCACGTGCGAGGCCAAATCACCGTAAGGGTAGAGGCGCTCCGTGCGCTCGATGACGTAGACGCCCGGGAAGTCGCCGGCGTGCTCCTGAATATAGGCCACCGTCGAGCGGCGTACGTCACTCGCGATGGTGTGCAGGCTCTGTGCGCCCTCGGAATAGTCCTGGATATTGCGCATGACGGCGATATAGGGCAGGCCGAGCACGTTCGCGAGATGCCGCACGAGCATGGTGTCGCTGCTCAGACTCTGGTAACCGGCGACGGTGAGCGACCCGCGGTTCGTGACGAGCGCGGTGCCGTTGCGGTCGAAGATGCGCCCGCGCGGCGCGGGCGTCGTGACGGTGCGCGTCTGGTTCTCCTGCGCCTTCTCGTCGTAGTAATCGCTCGAGACCATCTGCATGGAGTAGAGCTTGACGGCGAGTGCCGAGAACATGGCGCCGACGATGCCCGTGAGCACCGAGAAGCGGCCCTTGAACATGCGGTTCGCGGTCGAACCCTCGCCCTGCGAAGCGCGCGGCTGCGTTCCGTTCTCGGTGTCGTAGGTGAACTTGATGACCTTGCCTCGCAGGAGGAAGAGCGCCACCACGATCGCTGCCGCGAGAACGATGCCCGCGACGATGACTATGAGACGTGCGTCCATACGCGTCGCCCTACTTCAGGCTCTTGGACTTGAAGCGCTTGCCCGCGGAGGCCCCGCTAAAGCCGTACGAGGGGGCGGGCACGCCGGCGAAGGCGAGGAAGGGAATCTGAACGAGCGCGGTGAAGATGCCCGTCCACAGGCCGTGACCAAAGAGCGCCATGAGGATGTCGGTCTGAACGCCCATGAAGAAGAGAAGCAGGCCGAAGACGAGATTGAGGGCGATGACGGCAACGGCGCCCACCGAGTACTGGGTGGAGGGCGACATGGAGCCGCGCATGCCGTAGCTCTGGTTCACGATAAAGG
>CAVDTO010000191.1:0-3553 GCA_963611895.1 bacterium | reverse complement strand
ACTGGATCGGCCGCTCCGAGGGCGCCGAGGTGGAGTTCACGCTGTGCGACGCCGCAGGCGACCCCACCGACGAGAAGATCACCGTCTTCACCACGCGCGCCGACACGCTCTTCGGCGTGACGTTCTTCGTGCTCGCGCCCGAGTACGCGGGCCTCGCCGACCTCGTGGCCGGCACCGAGTACGAGGACGCGGTCATGAGGGTCGTGGAGGACTCCAAGCACATCTCGCAGGTCGAGCGCGCCCAGGGCACGCTCGAGAAGCACGGCGCCTTCACGGGCCGCTACGTGGTGAACCCGGTGAACGGCGAGAAGGCCCCCATCTGGGTCGCCGACTACGTGGTCGCCGACTACGGCACCGGTGCTGTCATGGCCGTTCCCTGCGGCGACCAGCGCGACTTCGAGTTCGCCCGCAAGTACGACCTTCCGATCGTGCCTGTCGTGCTCACCGACGAGGACGTCGCGGCGCTCGACGAGGCGGGGGAGTCCATCGACACCTTCCACGCCGAGACCGTCGACTGGGACGCGGCGCATGCGGCCGAGGGCACGCTCGTGCAGTCGGGCAAGTACACCGGCATGCGCGGCGGCAAGCACTCCGAGGCCGAGGCCGCGATCGTGGCCGACCTCGAGGAGGCCGGCACCGGCCGCCGCAAGACCGAGTACCGCCTGCGCGACTGGCTCATCAGCCGCCAGCGCTATTGGGGCAACCCCATCCCGGCCGTCCACTGCGACGCGTGCGGCATCGTGCCCGTTCCGGAGGACCAGCTGCCGGTCACGCTCCCGCAGAACCTCGACCTGGGGAGCGGCGAGACCCTCGCCAAGTGCAAGGAGTTCTACGAGACGACCTGCCCCGTCTGCGGCAAGCCGGCCCGCCGCGAGACCGACACGATGGACACGTTCACCTGCTCGAGCTGGTACTACATCCGCTACTGCGACCCGCACAACACCGAGCTGCCCTTCAGCCGCGAGGCGGTCGACCGCTGGATGCCCGTCGACAACTACATCGGCGGCATCGAGCACGCCATTCTCCATTTGCTGTACAGCCGCTTCTTCACCAAGGCGCTGCGCGACCTCGGCATGATTGGCGAGGACGAGCCGTTCGTGAACCTGCTCTGCCAGGGCATGGTCAAGGACGAGAACGGCGAGACCATGTCCAAGTCCAAGGGCAACGTCGTGCCGCCCAGCTCGGTCATCGAGCCCCTCGGCGCCGACACCATGCGCCTCGCGATCCTGTTCATCGCGCCGCCCGAGAAGGATTTCGACTGGGACACCAACGCCGTCGCCGGCGCCAACCGCTTCATCAAGCGCGCCTGGAACGTCGTGTGGCAGCTCGCCAACTCCGGTGACGCCGCGGCCGAGCTCAGCAAGGCGAACCTCGACGACGCCGCGCTCAAGCTCTACCGCGAGCGCCACCGCACGATCGCCAAGTGCACCGAGGACTTCGACCGCCAGCAGTTCAACACGGCCATCTCGGCCGTCATGGAGCTCGTGAACGCCGCGACCGCCTACCTGAACGCCACTGCGGCCGATGCCCGCGACGCCGCGCTCTGTCACCTCGTGGCCACCGACATCGTCTCGATCCTCTCGCCGATCTGCCCGTTCTGGGCCGACGAGCTCTGGCACGAGGCGCTCGGCAAGGACGGCAACGTCTACACCGCGCCCTGGCCCGAGTTCGACCTGGCCGAGACCGTCGAGGACGAGGTCGAGATCGCCGTGCAGATCCTCGGCAAGATGCGCGTGCACACCACCGTGGCAACCGACGCCGGCCCCGAGGAGATGCAGCGCGCCGCCGAGGCGGCGGCCGCCAAGTGGCTCGAGGGCAAGACGGTCGTCAAGGCCATCTGCGTGCCGGGCAAACTTGTAAACCTTGTGGTGAAATAGCGCCTTGTGATACACTTCAGCAGGTAAATGAAGTTGTAATGAAGAAGTGGGGTTTCGGCCCCGCTTCTTTTTTGTTGAGGAGGTGCCGCAATGGTCAAAACCAAGGTCGAGCAGGCCATCATCGATGCCCTCGAGGCCCGCGCTCCCGAGCACGACCTCGATATCGTCGATGTCGAGATGGTCGGGGCGACCAAGGCCCCCTGCGTTCGCGTGAGGCTCGAGCGCGCCGACGGCTCGGCGCTTTCGCTCGACGACGTCACCGCGAACACCGCGTGGGTGAGCGACGTCATCGACGAGATCGACCCCGTCTCCGGTTCCTACACGCTCGAGGTCTCCTCGGCGGGCATGGCCAGGCCGCTGCGCCGCCCCTCGGACTTCGAGCGCTTCTGCGGCGAGGCCTGCGAGCTCTCGACGACCGCCACGGAGGGGCGCCGCAAGTACAAGGGCACCATCGTCTCCACGACCCCCGAGACGGTCACCCTCGAGCTCAAGGACGGCGAGACCGTCGAGCTCTCCTTTGACGATATCAAGAAATGCACCCTCAAGCCGGTCTACGACTTCAAGGGCAGCAAGGAAGGGAAGTAAACATGGCCGCATCCGCGATGATGGAAGCTCTCATGGAGCTCTGCCAGGAGAAGCACATCGACCAGCTCTACCTGATCGACCACCTCGAGCAGTCGCTCGCCAAGAGCGACGCCGAGATTATGCACCTCGACTGGGGCGCCAAGGTCACGATCGACCGCGCCACGGGCAAGATCTACGTCTACAAGCTCGAGCCCATCGACGACTCCATGGACGAGGAGGGCAACTTCACCGAGTTCGAGGAGATCGACGTCACCCCCAAGGACACGAGCCGCATCGCCGCCCAGCACGCCAAGGCCGAGATCAACGCCATCGTGCGCAATTCCGCCCGCGAGCAGATCTACGAGGAGTTCTCGGGCCGCATCGGCGACATCATCAACGGCACCGTGCTGCAGTCCACGCCCGACTTCACGATCGTCAAGATCCGCGAGGGCGTCGAGGCCGAGCTCCCGCACTTCGACCTGCGTCGCCACGAGAACGAGCGCAACGAGCGTCCGGCCGGCGAGCGCTACATGCACAACCAGCGCATCAAGGCCGTGATCATCGACGTGCGCGACCCCA
Source organism: bacterium (assembly GCA_963611895.1). GTDB lineage: Bacteria > Actinomycetota > Coriobacteriia > Coriobacteriales > Coriobacteriaceae > Collinsella. The sequence goes on along the minus strand of CAVDTO010000191.1, from coordinate 533 downwards.
ACTCCACCGTGCAGCCGGTCCGCGGCGAGCACAGCCGTCCGCCCATCGTCATCTCGCGCACGCACCCGGCGCTGCTCAAGCGCCTCTTCGAGCAGGAGGTGCCCGAGATCTACGAGGGCACCGTCGAGGTCAAGTCCATCGCCCGCGAGCCCGGCCAGCGCTCCAAGGTCGCCGTCCACTCGCTCGATGACCGCCTCGACCCGGTCGGCGCCTGCGTGGGCCCCAAGGGCAGCCGCGTGCGCGCCGTCGTTGGCGAGCTGCGCGGCGAGCGCGTCGACGTCATCCTCTGGGACGCCGACCCGGCCAACTACGTGGCCAACGCGCTCTCGCCCGCCAAGGTCACCCGCGTGCTCATCGACGAGGAGAAGGCCTACGCCGGCGTCATCGTGCCCGACGACCAGCTCTCCCTCGCCATCGGCAAGGAGGGCCAGAACGCCCGCCTCGCCGCGCGCCTGACCGGCTGGCACATCGACATCAAGAACGAGACTCTTGCCGCCGACATCCTCAAGAGCGTTCCCGTGCACGAGGAGCCC
>CAVDTO010000190.1:0-3553 GCA_963611895.1 bacterium | reverse complement strand
GTCCTGGCCGTACACGAAGTAGCTCACCACGACGTCGTCGATCGAGAGCGTGAACGAGAGCAGGGCACCGCCCGCGATGCCGGGCGCGAGCATGGGCATGGTCACCTTGAAGAACGTGACGATGCGGTTGGCACCGAGGTCCATCGAGGCCTCCTCGAGCGAGGAGTCGTAGCCGTCGAGGCGCGCGCGGACGTTGAAGATCACGAAGCTCACGCAGAAGGTCACGTGCGCGATGATCATGCCGACCATGCCGCGCGGGATGTTGAGCTTGACGTACACCAGGAGCAGCGAGATGCCCATGACGATCTCGGGGATGACGACCGGGATGTAGAGCAGGCTGTCGATAAGGTTGCGGCCGCGGAACCGGTAGCGGTAGAGGCCGACGGCGCCGAGCGTGCCGAGCGCGGTGGCGAGCACCGTGGTGGTGATGGCGAGCACCATGGTGTTGCCGAACGAGGCCAAGAGCGGGCCGTTGGTGAAGAGCTTGCCGTACCAGTGCAGCGAGAACCCGCCCCAGCTCAGGTAGGGCTTGGTGGTGTTCGCGTTGAACGAGTTGGCCACGACGATCACGATCGGCAGGAACAGGATCGCGTAGATGAGCGTGCAGAAGACGATGCCGGCGCCCCGGCTCAGCTTGTGCTTGGTCTGCCTGTTCATGAGCTACACCCCCAGGCTTTCCATGTCGCCGCCGGCCTTTTGGTAGATCTTGACCAGCGCGAGCGTGATGACGATGAGCAGAATGGAGAGCGCGGCGCCGAGCGGCCAGTCGTTGGCGCTCTGGAACTGCCTCTGGATGAGGTTGCCGATGACGTCGGCGTTACCGCCGCCGAGGATGTCGGCGATGTAGAAGGCGCCGAGGCTCGGGATGAACACCATGATGCAGCCCGAGAAGATGCCGCTCATGGTCTGCGGCACCACCACGCGGAAGAGCGTGGTGATCATGTTGGCGCCCAGGTCGAACGAGGCCTCGATCTGCGACTCGTCGAGCTTCTCGATGGCCGCGTAGAGCGGCAGCACCATGAAGGGGAACATGTCGTAGGCCATGCCGAAGACCGTGCAGGCCTGGCTGTAGAGGAACTGGATCGGCTCGGAAGTGAGGCCCACCCCCATGAGGAACGAGTTCAGCTGGCCCGAGGCCGAGAGGAACGTGCGCCAACCGTAGATGCGCACGAGCGAGTTGGTCCAGAACGGGATGATGATCAGCATGTAGAGCATCGTCTTCTTGGACTTGAACGTGCGGCTGATGAGATACGAGAACGGGTAGGCCAGCACCAGGCAGACCGCCGTGGAGACGGCCGCGATCACGATCGACTGCCCGTAAATCTTGAGGTACTCGGGGTCGATCATGGCCTCGAAGTTGTCGAGCGTGAAGCTGTAGACCACGTTGTAGTACTGGTCGGTGGTGCAGAAGCCCATGATGAGGATGTAGAGCAGCGGCACCGCGATGAAGGCGATGAGCCACAGCGTGACCGGACCCACGGTGACGAGCGCCGGCAGGGTGTTCGACCTGAACCGGCGGTGGCGCTCGATGCGCAGCGCCTCGGCGTCCGGCTCGGGAGCGGCGGAGACGGGCGCCGGGTGAGCGGTCGTTGCGTTAGCAGACATTCCCACCGCCCCCTAGCGCATCTCGGCGAGATCGAGCGCCGAGATGAATACCTGGTCGAGCGTCTTGATGGTGCGGGCGTCCTCGGGGTTCCAGTGGAGGTAGACCGAGCCGCCCTCGGGCAGGGCGTCGCCGGCGAGGCGCTCGAGGCGCACCTCCTGGCCGTCGGGGAGCACGACGATGACCTTGATCATGGAGCCCACGTAGACCTGGTCCTTGACCGTGCCGCGCAGGTTGAAGCCAGGGACGGGCTCGAGCGAGTAGCGCATGCGCTCCGGGCGCACCGAGACGGCCACGAGCTCGCCCACGCGGAAGCCCTCGGCGTCGGAGCGGATGGTGCCCGACTCCACGGCGATGGAGAGGCCGCTCTCGTCCTTGGTCTGGACCATGCCCTCGAAGAGGTTGGTCTCGCCGATGAACGTGGCCACAAACTTGCTCGCCGGCTCCTCGTAGATCTCCTTGGGGGTGCCCACCTGCTCGAGCACGCCGTCGTGCATGATGGCGATGCGGTCGCTCATGGTGAGCGCCTCCTCCTGGTCGTGCGTGACGTAGAGGAAGGTGATGTTGAGCTTGCGCTGGAGGCGCTTGAGCTCGAGCTGCATCTGCTTGCGCAGCTTGAGGTCGAGCGCGCCCAGCGGCTCGTCGAGGAGCAGGATCTTGGGCCGGTTCACGAGGGCGCGGGCGATGGCCACGCGCTGCATCTGGCCGCCCGAGAGCTGGTCGGGCTTGCGCGACTCGAAGCCGCCGAGCTGCACGAGGTCGAGCATCTCGAGCACGCGCTCGCGGATCTCGGCTGCAGGGACCTTCTTCATCTTGAGGCCGTAGGCCACGTTGTCGAAGATCGTCATGTGCGGGAACAGCGCGTAGCTCTGGAACACCGTGTTGACGTCGCGCTCGAACGGCTCGCGGTCGGCCACGTTGGTGCCGTCGAGCAGGATCTGGCCCTGGGTGGGCTGCTCAAAGCCGGCAACCATGCGCAGCGTGGTGGTCTTGCCCGAGCCCGAGGAGCCGAGGATGGTAAGGAACTCGCCCTCGTAGACGTCGAGCGAGAGGTCCTTGACCACGTGGTTCTCGCCGTAGAACTTGTTGATGTCCTTGATCTGGACGATTGCTTTGCTTCCAGGCATATGGATCGCCTACCGGACCCGCGCTAAAGCGCCGCGTTGCCGCGCTCGCCGGTGCGGATGCGCACGGCGTCGGCAACGTCCTTGATGAAGATCTTGCCGTCGCCCACGCGGCCGTCGGCCATGCGCTCGCGCACGGAGCCGATGATCGACTCCACGTCCTCGTCGCGCACGACGACGGAGGCCTGGATCTTGGGCAGGAGGTTGATGTTGAGCTTGAAGCCGCGGATCTCGTTGACGCCGTCGCCGGTGGCGCCCTTCTGCGCGCCGCAGCCCATGACGCTCGAGACGGTCATGCCGCCGCAGTGGACCTCGTCGAGGATGGTCTTGAGGCTCTCAAGCATCTCCGGGCGAATGATGAGTACCAGCTCTTTCATGATGTGCTCCCCTCTTTGGATGCGAGCGCAACCGGTTGGCTGCGTCCATTGCTAGGGGATTATCGGCACTCGGGCGGGCGCGTTTGTTAACGGCTGCTTTCGAAACCCGGGCGGAACCGAGCGTTAACGCGGGCGAAACACCCGAAGCACGCCCGCAACGGAGCCGAAACGCGCTCGCAACGAAGGACAGACGGCGCGGCGATTGGGCGGCAAGCGCCACGACCGGCAAGCGGAACGAAGAGGGCGGCCCGCCCCCAGAGAGGCGAGCCGCCCGAAGAGCGCTCTGCGCAAAGCAGGTGCCGCAAGCGAATGTTGATGCCCGGCACGGCCGAAATGCGGCGGTCCGGATAGGCCCGCGCGAGCGCGACTCCGCAGCTAGACGGGCACGCGGCGCTTATGCAGAGGTGCTGCTGAAGAGGTTCACGATGATGACGCCCGCCACGCAGAGC
>CAVDTO010000189.1:3186-3557 GCA_963611895.1 bacterium | reverse complement strand
TCTGCTCCACGAAGTCGGCGACCTCGCTCACGTGCTCCTCAACCATCGAGTCGACGAGCCCGTCGACGGTGCCGAAGTGCACGTAGAAGGTCTTGCGGTCGATGTTCGCCTCGCGCGCGATGGCGCTCACGGTGATCTCGGAGAGGGGCCTTTCCATGAGCAGGCGCTCGAACGCATCCATGATCGCCTTGCGGCTTCGAACGACCCTCCTGTCAACGCGCTTTTTAGGCATCTCGCAGCCCCTCCTTAAACCGATCGAAGTGCAGATGAACTAAAATCAATCGCATTAGTCAACCGTTCGCCTTAGCTATTCCACGTTTGTTGATTATTCCACAAAAGAGAATGGCTTCTGGCGTGAACCGACGAAGCAT
>CAVDTO010000189.1:0-3141 GCA_963611895.1 bacterium | reverse complement strand
CCCAACCCGAGCCCACGGAGCTCGTAACGCCCACCGCAGACTCCGAAGCCGACGACACCGACGCCGCCCTCTACGCCGAGCTGAAAGCGCGCCGCACCGAGCGCCGCAAGAAGAAGCTCATCCGCCGCGGCATAGCGGCCGGCATCTGCGCCGCCGTGCTCGTGATCGCGATCGTCGTCATCGTGGCAGCAACCACCACCGAGTACGAGACCGACACCACCGTCGTCGACCCCGTCACGGTCGGCACCTACACCACCGAGGTCTCGGCAAAGGGCTCGCTCAAGCCGCTCTCGTCCACCGTCGTCACCCCGGGCGTCGACGGCACGATCTCCGAGATCCGCGTGAGCACGGGCCAGGCCGTCAACAAGGACGACGTGCTGCTCGTCCTCAAGAACGACGACATCGACCGCGAGGTCAACGAGGCCAAGACCGCCCTCTCCTCGGCGCAACAGGAGCTCGCGAGCGCCCGCCAGGAGCTCGAGCAGGCCTCCATCGTGACCATCACCACTGACGAGGACGGCAACCAGACCACCTCGGGCGGCGACACCGCGGCCGCGCAGAGCGCCTACAACTCCGCCCTCAGCTCGGTGAGCCAGGCCCAGAACACCCTGCAGAAGGCCCAGGAGAAGCAGGGCGAGAAGACCGTCAAGGCACCCGCCTCGGGCAGCATCGTGGGCCTGAACGCCCGCGTGGGCGCGACCGTCTCGGGCGGCACCATCGCCTCGAGCGACAGCACCGGCGGCACGACCACCCTCATGGAGATCGCCGACCTCTCGCAGATGAAGGTCACCGTCCAGGTGGGCGAGCAGGACATCTCCAAGATCGCCGTCGACCAGACCGCAACCGTCACCTTCCCCGCCTTCGAGGACCTCTCGCTCCAGGGTACGGTCACCTCGATCTCGAGCGTGGCCTCCTCGTCGTCCTCGGGCAACGTCTCGGGCAGCGGCAGCGACGTCTCCTACGACGTCGAGGTGCTCATTCCCAGCCCCGATTCGCGCCTCAAGTCGGGCATGACCGCGCAGGTCTCGATCCAGACCGAGAAGCTCGACAACGTCGTGATGGTCCCGGTGAACGACCTGCAGAACAACGGTGACGGCACCTACTCCGTCTTCAAGCAGACCGATGAGGAGACCCACGCGACCAAGCAGATCACGGTCAATGTGGTCACCAAGAACGACACCTACGCCGTCATCGGGCGTCCCAAGGGCTCGGCCTCGGGCGATCCCAACACGCAGGCCGACAGCTCGATTCCCGAGGCCCCGCTCAAGGAGGGCGACATGATCGTCGCTCCCGGCAGCGGCTCGAGCGAGGACGAGGAGAGCGAGTAATGCGCCCCGTAATCGATATCCGCAACATCCACCGCGTCTTCGAGTCCGAGGCCGGCTTCGCGCACATCCTGCACGACATCTCGCTCAGGGTGTATCCGGGCGAGTTCCTGGCCATCACGGGCCCCTCGGGCTCGGGCAAGTCGACCCTCATGAACATCCTCGGTTGCCTCGACACGCCGACCTCGGGCAAATACCTGCTCGAGGGCCTCAACGTGGCCGACCTCGACGACGACGAGCTGGCCGAGATCCGCGCCACGCGCATCGGCTTCGTGTTCCAGAGCTTCAACCTGCTCCCGCGCATGACCGTCCTCGACAACGTCATGCTGCCGCTCGCCTACACCGGCGTCCCGCACGCCGAGCGCGAGCGCAAGGCCGTCGCCGCGCTGCGCTCCGTGGCGCTGCCGGTCGACCACTTCGACCACCGCATCACCGAGCTCTCGGGCGGCCAGATGCAGCGCGTGGCCATCGCGCGCGCCCTCGTGAACGACCCGGCCATCATCCTGGCCGACGAGCCCACGGGCAACCTCGACTCCACGACCGGCGCCATGGTCATGGAGACCTTCCACCGCCTCAAGAACGAGGGCAAGACCATCGTGCTCATCACGCACGACCCGGGCGTCGCCGCTGAGGCCGACCGCGCGGTCCACATCCGCGACGGCCTCATCTTCGACGGGGCCTACATCCCGCAGTCGTCTGCCACCCCGGGCATCGTCACGCAGGCAGGTAACGAGTCTCCCGCTCCCACGCCCGCGCCCGCGGCGCCCGACGGCCACGCAACCAGCACCAAGGAGGTTTCCGCATGAGCCTTCGCGACCTTCTCCACGAGGCCTTCCGCGCGCTCGAATCCAACCGCGGCCGCAGCCTCCTCACCATCCTCGGCATCGTCATCGGGATCGGGTCCGTCATCGCCATGACGGCGCTCATCGGCGGCATCCAGAACAACTTGGTCGGAACGCTCGGCCTCAATGCGGCCCGCAGCGTCATGATCAGCAGCTTGGACACGCTCTCGCAAAGCGATATCGACAAGCTCAAGCACGCGCTCCCCATCTTCGAGAGCATCGAGGGAGCGCCCTCGACCGACGTGCAGATCAGCGTCGACGGCAAGACCAGGGACGCGCTCGTCATGGGCTGCAGCGAGGCCTTTGAGCAGACGAAGGGCTACGACAAGCTGGAGTCCGGCGAGGCGTTCACCGACACCGACGACAAGACCGCCGCGCGCGTGTGCACCATCGACCGCAACGGGCTCAAGTACTTCTTCAAGGGCAACGCCCAAGATGCCATCGGCAAGACCATCACCGTCGGCAACAAGAGTTACCGCGTGGTGGGCGTACGCGCCGAGGCGGTCTACGGCGAATACACCACGGTCGTGATTCCCAAGGGCACCTTTGCTGACGACTACCCTGCGCTCGCAGACAACATGAACGAGTGCATCGGCCTGCTACCCGAAGGCGCCGACGTCGACTCCGCACTCGAGAAGACCAAGAAGCAGTACACCCGCGTCATGGGGGTCAGCGAGAGCGACGTCGAGGACAACATGCTCGTCTACTCGCAAAAAGTCGAGGTCGACGCCCTCAACCAGTATATGAGCGCCTTCCAAATCATCATGGGTTCCGTCGCGAGCATCTCGCTCTTGGTGGGCGGCATCGGCATCATGAACATGATGCTCACCAACGTGACCGAGCGTATCCGCGAGATCGGCATCCGCCGCGCGCTCGGCGCCACGGGCCACGACATCACATCGCAGTTCCTCGCCGAGTCCGCTGCGCTCTGCCTGTCCGGCGGCGTTATCGGCATCATCATGGGCTACATCGTC
>CAVDTO010000188.1:0-3575 GCA_963611895.1 bacterium | reverse complement strand
ACGCTTAACGCGTTTTCTTTACGCTCGCACCCTCTCGGGTTCGAGTCCCGGCGCTCGGCAGAAAAAAGCACGGTAGAGGATTTCTACCATGCTTGCTGGTTTTTATTGGAGCGGGCAACGGGACGTCCGCGTATTCGCTGCGCGAATCCGCTCCGGCTTCGGTCACCTGTCGGTGTCCTCGCCCGCTCGCTAAAAACGCTTAACGCGTTTTCTTTACGCTCGCACCCTCTCGGGTTCGAGTCCCGGCGCTTGCTAGAAAAAAGCACGGTAGATGCTGTTCTACCGTGCTTGCTGGTTTTATTGGAGCGGGCAACGGGACTCGAACCCGCGAGTGTCAGCTTGGGAAGCTGATGCCTTACCACTTGGCGATGCCCGCTTGTGCGCGGTTCAGTATAGCGCGAGGGCGTTCGATGCGGCAAGGGCGCGGCCGGTCCTCTTTTTGTGAAATTCAGCTCGGTGAGCAGGCGGGGCACGTGTCGGCTTCGAGAGCTGACGCCCCTCAATTCCCAAGGACAAGACCGATTGGGCAAGCTTTGCCAAGCTGCGCGGGTAGCACTCGGCAAGGTTCGCCATAGCATGAAAAGGATGCTTCCACAGATCGGCTCCTTACGCTCTCGGTGTTTGGCTGCACCGATTCATGTTGGAGGGACCCATGGGCAGGCACCGTTTTTCTCGGAGAGGCTTTTTCTCGGCAATCAGATACGCCCCGTTGGTCGTGCTGGTCACGTTGCTCACGGTGAGCGTTCTGGCGCTTAGACCCCAAAGAGCCGACGGGCAGGATGGGGCGGACCCCATGGACTTCATGTGCGCGGAGCTTCAGTGCGGCCCATACGAGGTGTTCGGGCAGCAGGTGGCCCGCGACGGTTGCGTCACCTACTGTCTGAACCAAAATTCACCCGGACCGCTCAAAAAGCAGTGGACGACATTCGATAAAGGTTGGGAATGGGTGAACGACGCTCGTGCGGCGATCGTTCACAATGGCTATCCGGTTACGACCACAATCGGTGGGCATCAGCTCAGCGAAGGCGCGGCGCGTGCAGCGACCCAGCTCGCCCTATGGATGCACATGGGCACAACCACGGCCGATGGCATCCACAAGAGCGAGAACTTTGGCGGCAGCGCCGAAAAGGAAGAGATTCTTGCGGCCGCGCGCTGGCTCAACGAGAAAGCATCCTCGGGCGAGATCACAGCGCCGCGCAATCGAACGCGCATGTACTACGCCATCACTCATCCCAACAAGGGGGTTCCCACCCAGAACCTGCTCTACGTGATGCCGACCGTCGATGTAGCGTTTTCCAAGGCAACGGGCGATGCGTCGATCACCGAGGGCAACGACCGCTATTCCGTCGCAGGGGCGGAGTTCGACATCTACGACGCAACCGACACCAAGGTCGGCTCTATCAAGACCGATGAAAGCGGCAAGGCGAGCCTGAAGCTCGGACCTAATAGCACCTACTACGCCGTTGAGACGAAAGCGCCCAAGGGCTTTCGCCTTGGCTCGGAGCGCTTTGCGTTTACGACGAGCGATACTGGAGCCAGCCCGACAGTGACCGACGCGCCAAAAACGGGAACCGTCACCGTAACGAAAAAGGATGCATCGGGCTCGGATTCAGCCCAGGCTGGAGCAACCTTTGTAGGTGCGGAGTTCGAGGCGGTTTCGAAGTCCACTCCGGGATGGTCTCAAAAGGCAGCGATGGATACCTCGGGCAAGGCGGTGTTTAAGAAGGTTCCTTTGGGTTCGGTCGAGATTCGCGAAATCAAAGCACCCGAGGGCTACCTCATCAGCAACGCCACGCAAACCGTAGAGATCAAAGCAGACAGTTCCGATACCGCAGAGTTCTCGCTCGCCTTTGAGGAGACCCCTATCGCGTTCAACTTGGAAATCTCGAAGTTCAAGGCGGACAGCTCCTCCGAAGGCTCAAAGCTCGAACAAGCGGGAGCGGGCATCAAATTCGAGGTCATCAGCAACACGACCGGCAAGGCGGTCGCCACCATCACGACGAACGCTTATGGCTATGCCGACACCGAGAGCCAAAAAGGTGCCTGGTTTGGCACAGGGAAGCGGCCCCAGAACAGCGCCGGCGCCCTCCCCTACGACCGCAACGGCTACACCGTTCACGAGGTGACGAGCACCGTACCGAGCGGCTTTGCGCACGTTACCGATTGGACGATTCCCGCAAGCAGCCAGAAAAACGGGGCCAAGTTGCAGTTCATCGTGAACAACAGCGATATTCGTTCGCGGCTTCAGATCGTCAAAATCGACGCCGACACGGGCGCGGCCGTGCCGATGAAGGGATTCTCGTTCAAGATTCTCGACGCGGACGGGAACGCCGTCACGCAAGAGAGTTGGTATCCGAACAACGTGAAACTCGACACATTCACCACGGACGACTCGGGCGCTGTCACCCTGCCGCAGAGCTTGAGAGCGGGAACGTACCAGCTCCAAGAGGTAAAGGCGCAGACACCCTATCTGCTTAACGACCAGACCGTGAGTTTTTCCATTCCCTCGGATCCGACCGTGGCCCCCGTTTGCCTTGTGAGCCTTGCGGATACAAAGGTGGTAGGCGAGCTCGAAATCGTCAAGAAGGATGCCGTTAATGGCAAAGCCTTGGCAGGAGCCGAGTTCGACATATTCGCTTGTGAGGACATCGAAGCACCCGACGGGACCGTTCAGACACTCGCCGACGAACTCATGGGGCACGTTGTCTGCGATGACGAAGGTGTCGCCTCGCTCAAAGATCTCCCGCTCGGAAAGGGGAAGGCACGTTACAGAATCGTTGAGACCGCTGCACCGAAGGGCTATCTCTTGAATAGCGACGACCACGAGGTCACCCTTGCATATCGCGATGCATCGACGCCGGTCGTGCGCGAGACACTTGAGGTCACCGACGACTACACGAAGGTCGACATATCCAAAAAGGACGCTACCGGCAAAGATGAGGTTCCCGGCGCCGAGCTTACGGTCAAAGATTCCAGCGGCAACGAGATCGACCACTGGACCAGCACGGACAAACCCCATCGAATTGAGCACCTCGAGCCCGGCACTTACACGTTGACCGAGGTCATGACGCCGCGCACATACGACCAGGCGGAAAGCATCGAATTCACTGTTGAAGCCGACGGCTCCGTGCAGACCGTCGTTATGAAAGACGAACCTATCAAGGTTGAGGGGCGTATCGACAAACGGCAGGAGATCGCCAATCCCACCGCCGAGAACACGGCCGCAAACGGCGACGGCAAGAATCGCGCCGACGCAAACGGGAAGGAAGATGGTTCGTACAGCTACACGATTGATTTTGAGAACACGTCTTCTACCTGGGTCGATGAGTTCGTTGTTGAAGACATGCTCAACTGCGCATGCGATGGACTCGCCACGCTCCAAAGCATCGAAACACCCCAAGCGAGCAAGGATTACGACGGCCTGCTGAACGTTTGGTATCTGACCGAGACGTCGGGCAGCAAGGCCGCAAAGGAAAAGAAAACGGATAAGCCGCTCGAAACAGCGGCCAAAGACGATGAAGGCGAGGGTGAAGAAGAGAGCGCAAACGCCACGGTTGACGACGGGCACGAGAACC
>CAVDTO010000187.1:0-3589 GCA_963611895.1 bacterium | reverse complement strand
GATCGAGGCCACCTTCGCCAAGTTCATGGGCCTCGTGGGCAAGGACGGCGTCATCATCATCTGCGGCGAGGACCCGCACCTGGTCGAACTCGCACGGAGCACCGGCCGCCGCGTGGTGAGCTACGGCTTTGCCGAGGGCTGCGACGTCGCGTGCGTGCACCCCGAGACCGAGGGCATTGCGAGCGAGTTTTCCGTGCGCTTCGCCGACGGCTCCGAGCACGTCGTCGACATCAAGAGCAATCCCGGCCGCCACAACATGCTGAACGCCACCGCGGTCCTCTGCGTGGCGCATGAGCTCGGCCTCGATGTTGAGGCGGCCGCCCGCGCGCTCTCGAGCTTCGAGGGCGTTCGCCGCCGCTTCACCCACGTGGGCGAAATCGACGGCATCACCGTCGTCGACGACTACGGTCACCATCCCACCGAGATCCGCGCGACCCTCGCCGCCGCCAAGACGCTCGGCTATGCGCACGTGGACGTGGTCTTCCAGCCGCACCGCTACAGCCGCCTCCAGGCGCTCGTGAACGACTTCGCCGAGGCCTTCGCCGATGCCGACCGACTCCTGCTCATCGACGTCTTCTCTGCCGGCGAGATGCCCATCCCGGGAGTCACGTCCAAGATGCTCGCCGACACCGTCGCGCGCCTGCACCCGGGCAAGGAGGTCGTCTATTGCGCCAACCGCGCCGAGCTCAACCGCGAGCTCGACCGCATTGCCGAGCCGGGCGACATCCTGCTCACCATGGGCGCCGGCGACGTCACCACGGCGGGGCCGGAGTTCATCGAGTACAAGAACGCGCTGGCGCAGGGCTAGGCTCCCATGGGGCTCTTCAACGCCGTCATGGCGCTCTCGGGCATGGTCGACACTGACGTGGCGGAGTCCGAGAAGCTCGCCCGCCACACCACCTACCGCATCGGCGGCCGCGCCGACCTGTTCGTGACCTGCCATAGCTATCACGCGCTCAAGCGCGCCGTCGATGTGCTCGCGCGCGAGGGCGTTCCCTGGGTCGTGCTCGGCAAGGGGTCGAACCTTCTCGTCTCCGACGAGGGCTACCGCGGGGCGGTCGTGACGCTCGGTCGCGAGTTCCAGCGCACGGTCTTCTCTGAGGACGGGACGACCCTCACCGTGGGCGCGGGCGCCATGCTCGCGCGCGTGGTCAACGAGGCGCTCTCCAAGAGCCTCACGGGGCTCGAGTTCGCCGTGGGCATCCCGGGCACCGTCGGCGGCGCCGTCTCCATGAACGCGGGCACCCGCGACGAGTGGATCGGCTCGCGCGTGCGCGACGTGCTCACGTTCTGCCCGGGCGACGGCCTCCATCATTACGGCCACGAGGACGTGTATTGGGGCTATCGCGAGAGCGGGATCCCCAAGAACGAGATCATCCTCGAGGCGGTGCTCGAGCTCGCACCCGCCGACAAGCTCGAGGTGCGCAACAAGATGGAGCGTCTGCTCAACGCCCGCAAGCGCGCCCAGCCCCTGGGCGTGGCCTCGTGCGGGTCGGTGTTCCGCAACCCGCCCGACGCGAGCGTGGGCAAGCTCATCGACGACTGCGGCCTCAAGGGTTTCTGCATCGGCGGGGCCGAGGTCTCGCCGGTCCACGCCAACTTCATCGTAAACAAGGGCACTGCGTCGGCCGACGACGTCGTGCACGTGATCCAGCATGTCCGCAGGGAGGTTAAGAAGGCTTATGGCGTCGAGCTCCAGCCGGAAGTCAAGTTCCTCGGTTTCTAGGGCCTCCCGTTCCGCCCGGCCCTCGGGCGTGCGCATCTCTCAGGACCCCGGCGCGCGCTTCTCCGCGACCCGCGAGGGCGTACGCCGTCCGTCCGGGCATCGCGGCGCGCCCACGCTCGCGGGCAGGAGCCATCGCAAGGGCGCGTCTAATCGGCACGCCCGCCCGTCCGTGCGGCCGCAGCGCCCCCGCAGCGGTGCGGGGGCGGCGCCTGCGCTTGCCGCCAAGGTCGCCGCGGGCGCCCTCGTGCTCCTGCTCGCGGGCGTCGTCGTCTGGACGATTCTCGGCGCCTCGGGCGCGTTCTCGGCAACGGATATCCAGGTCGAGAGCAGCGAGCACGTGAGCAAGAAGGATGCCGAGGCGCTCATCAGCGTGCCCGCGGGCACGTCGCTTCTGAGCGTCGACGAGCAGGCGATCGGCGAGGGGCTCGAGCAGAACCCCTGGGTCGCGGGCGTCACGGTGCAGAAGCGTTTTCCGCATACCCTCGTGATCACGCCTTCCGAAAAGAAGGTCGAGGCCATCGTCTACCTCTCGTCCGAGGACCTCGTGTGGGCCATCTCGGCCGACCGCACGTGGATCGCGCCGATCTCGCTCTCGGTGACCGTCGACAAGTCGGGCAATCTCACCAAGTTCGGAACGGCGGGCACGGGCAGCTTGACCTCGAGCGATTCGGACGATTCCGCGTCGAGCGATCAGGGCGACTCGTCTTCGAGTTCGGACTCCGCAAGCGACGCGAGCGACTCCGGCACCGCCGATTCCTCGTCCGATACGTCCGATGCTTCTGACACGAGCGACGACTCCGCCTCGGATGACGACTCCGACGTGGCCAAGACCAACAAGGACGGCTCCAAGGTGCTCACCGGCAAGTCGGCGGCGCGCGCCATCGCCAAGCATTACGGTGCCCTTCTGCTCGTCGACGCGCCCAACGACATGAAGCCCGCCTCGGGCAAGGCGGTCTCGTCGCGCGTCGTGAGCGCGGGGCTCGACTACGCCGAGGGCTTCTCGAGCGATTTCCGCTCCAAGATCAAGGAGATGTCCGTGGCCTCCCGCGAGGCGGTCTCGTGCACGCTGACCTCGGGCGTCAAGGTCTCGCTCGGCTCGCCCTCCGAGATCCAGAAGAAGGAGCGCGTCGTGACCAAGCTCCTCGAGCAGGAGAAGGGCGTGACCTACATCAACGTCCGCACGCCGGGGAGCTACACCTACCGGAGCGTCTCGACCTCGTAGGGGAGCCCTGGCGCCCGCCGTTCACGCGCAGGGGCTCGCCGCTTGCACCTGCGGCGGGCCCCGTTTGCGTTTGTTTTAAGGGGAGCCGCGCCCTTTGCTTGGGAAGTTCGTGATATACGCCCATTTATTTGACGCAGCCGGGCATAATGTGCGAACATAACGCGGTTTACCTTTGCATTTACTTTCAAGTTGAGGGTTAACGTTCAAGGGCACGACCCCAGTTTTCGCATAACCGATGTTCGGAGGACCGACATGCACGAGACCGAGATCAACAACTATCTTGCCGTCATCAAGGTGGTCGGCGTCGGCGGCGGCGGTACCAACGCCGTCAACCGCATGATCGAGGAGGGCATCCGCGGCGTCGAGTTCGTCGCCATCAACACCGATGCCCAGGCGCTCGCGATCTCGGACGCCGACATCAAGGTGCACATCGGCACCGACCTCACGCGCGGCCTCGGCGCCGGCGCCAACCCCGAGGTCGGCCGCAAGGCCGCTGACGAGAGCCGCGACGACATCGCCGAGGCGCTCTCGGGTGCCGACATGGTCTTCATCACCTGCGGCGAGGGCGGTGGCACCGGCACCGGCGCCGCTCCGATCGTTGCCGACATCGCCATGAACGAGGTCGGCGCGCTGACCGTCGC
>CAVDTO010000186.1:0-3619 GCA_963611895.1 bacterium | reverse complement strand
GCAGGTTCTTCACGTGCGAGTCGATGGTGCGCTCGTAGCCCTCGAAGTCGTAGCCGAGGACCTTCTCGACGAGCTCCATGCGGTTGTACACGCGACCCGGATGGCGCGCGAGGGTGGTGAGCAGCTTGAACTCGGAAGCCGTGAGGTCGACCTCGATGCCCTCGACCAGGATCTTGTGGCCCGAGATGTCGATGACGAGGTCGCCGAAATCGAGGACCTCGACTGCCGGCTCCTCGGCCGAATGGGCGCGACGGAAGAGCGCGCGCACGCGGGCAACGAGCTCGCGCGGGGAGAACGGCTTGATGAGGTAGTCGTCGGCACCGAGTTCGAGGCCGATGATACGGTCCTCGACCTCGCCCTTGGCGGTCAGCATGATGATGGGCACGTCGGAGGTGTCGCGGATGGCGCGGCAGACGCGCTCGCCCGAAAGCTTGGGAAGCATGAGGTCGAGGATGATCAGGTCGAACTGATGCTTCTCGAACTCCTCCACGGCAGACTGCCCGTCGCCGACGCCGACGACCCAATAACCCTCGTGATCAAGATAGGCGGCCACGGCATCGCGAATGGCCTTCTCGTCTTCTACCAGCAGGATCTTTTTCGCATCTGAAGCCATGGAAGGCCTCCTTATCTCATCAACCAGAGTTTCTAAGCCATTTTAGCGCACCGGCCCCGCAAGCACCCACCCCGCTGGCGAGCGGCCGGGGTGCGAACGGCGGTTTGAGCGCATTCTCGGTGGATTATGCCCAGCTTGAGGTGTGTCTACTCACTCGAGGAGGCGGTGGGTCCAATGGAGGGGTTTGTTCTTTGGCTCGATGCGGTGGTCATGCGACAGGGGGCGGCGCTCGATGTCGGCAGGAAAACAGCTCGGCATGGGTGGCACGGGCAGCACACCTCTGCTGGGCGGCGCGGCCCTACAGGTTCAGTTGAGGCAATCACTTCGCCGTCGGCTCCGCGCGGTCCGCACGACCCGCGCGTTCAGCAGGCGCGCACTCCCCTACAGGCTGAACTTGCGCGCTGTCACGCTCTCGGGAATGCCCTTGGCATCGCGCACGGTCGCGTAGGTGATGAACGTCTTGGTCTCGCCCTCGGTGGCGTTGAAATCGCCGAACCCGGTGGAGCGGTCGGGTGAGGTGATGGCCTCGTAGGTCTTCTTTTTGGTGTCGATGAGGATGTTCGACGACTTGGTCTTGACCACGTAGCGGCCGCTCCTCCCGCAGATACCCGTGAAGGGCTCGCGCGCAAAGTAGATATAGGGGCCGCCCTCGGAGCCGATGTACGACCCGATCTTGCCGAGGCTCCCTTTGCCGTCGTAGGTAGCCTCGACGGAGAAGGCGAACTTGTTGTCGATGTACGTGGCCGCAAAGGGCTTGACCGTGCTCGGCAGCACGAGCTGGGCGACCTTCTTGCAGTTGCTCGAGATGTCGAGCGCCGTCATGCCGTAGTAGACGCCCTCCGACTCGCGAACGCGCGGGGTGATGGTGAGGAATCCGTTGCCGATGTTGGGCTGGCAGGCAAAGTGCCCGGCGGACTTCCAGACCTCGCTCGAAGACGAGTCGCCGAGCGAGCGGCGGTAGCAGATGGACGATTCGGACGACTTTGCCCCCGACGAGCTCGGCATCTTGAACCAAAAGACCGTCGAATCGGCCACATCGAACAGGGGCGGGTCGTAGTCGCTCGTTCCCGCATCGATCTTTTGCGGGTCGCCCGAGAGCGCTCCCCCGGCGAAAGACTGCATGTAGAGGCGCCATTTTTTGGAAGCGTAGTCGATCTCGAGCCAGGCGAGCGCGCCCTTGCCGAGGCGCATGTCGTAGAACGAATAGGTCGAGCCCGAGATGGGGGTCTCGACGAGCGTGACGAGCTCGCCCGATGCAAGGCTGAGCGCGCCCACGGTGTTCACCTGCGTGGCCGACTCGGGAGTCATCATCGCGGCCGCCCAGGAGCCCTCGCTGTGGTTAAGCAGCGTGCCGATGGAAATCGTCCAGACAGCCTCGGCCTCGAGCGTGCCGTCGACCGCCTTGTAGTCGTCGGTCACCGAGGTGATCTTGGAGTTGTCACTCACGACCTGGGGCGTGCCCTCCTCGGCGGTGTCGCTTTTGCCGCAACCGGAAAGCGCCGCGGCAACGCTCGTCGCCGCGGCTGCCACCGCGCTGCCGATCATGAATCCGCGGCGCGTTACTCCCCTATGTTCGGAAGACGCGCTCATGCGCTCCGGTTCTCCATGGCCCCCGAGATGGCGCGCGAGAGCTGGTCGGCGCACGAGGTTCCCCTCATGCCGCAGGTGTTGCCTGCGAGGACCTCGACCACGCGCTCGCTCGGCATGCCCTCGACGAGCTTGGAGATGGCCTTGAGGTTGCCGTTGCAGCCGCCCGTGAACTCGCAGCCGAGCACGGTCCGGCCGTCATCGGAAAGTTCAAGATGAATGTTGCGCGCGCAGACGCCCTGCGGCGCGTAGTCAACGTCAATCATGGTTGCCCCTACTCAAAGCTCAGCTGCTCGAGGCGGTCGAACACCACGTCGATGCGGGTGAGGAAGTCCCACGGATCGAAGATCTCGTCGAGCTTCTCGGAGCTCACGGTGCAGCGCGGGTCGGCCTCGAGGCGCTCCTTGAAGGTGGGGCCGGCAACGCAGTCCTGCACCTCGTGCCAGGTCTGCATGGCGTTCTCCTGCACGATGGCGTAGGCGTCCTCGCGCGTGATGCCGGTGTCCACGAGGGCGAGCAGCACCTTGGACGAGAAGATGAGGCCGCGGGTCTTGTTGAGGTTGGCCTCCATGCGGGCCGGGTAGAGCTGCAGGCCGTCGATGACGCGGATGAGGCACTGGAACATGTGGTCGAGCGCGATGAAGGAGTCGGCCTGGGCCACGCGCTCGGCGGAAGAATGCGAGATGTCGCGCTCATGCCAGAGGGCAACGTTGTCGAAGGCGACCTGGGCGTTGGACTTGACCACACGGGAGAGGCCGCAGACCTTCTCCATGGTGATGGGGTTGCGCTTGTGCGGCATGGCCGAGCTGCCCTTCTGGCCCTTGCGGAACGGCTCCTCGGCCTCGAGGGTGTCGGTCTTCTGGAGGTTGCGGACCTCGGTTGCGATGCGCTCGCAGGTGGCCGCCGTGGTGGCGAGCACGCCGGCGAGGTAGGCGTGATGGTCGCGGGAGATGACCTGCGTGGAGAGCGGGTCGTGGACGAGGCCGAGGTGCTCGCAGACGTACTCCTCCACGAACGGGTCGATGGAGCTGTAGGTGCCCACCGCGCCCGAGATGGCGCCGAAGGCCACGTTCTTGCGGGCGTCGACGAGGCGGTCGAGGTCACGGCGCAGCTCCCAGGCCCAGGAGCCGAACTTCATGCCAAAGGTCATGGGCTCGGCGTGGATGCCGTGGGTGCGGCCGGCGCAGAGGGTGTCCCTCTCCTCAAAGGCGCGACGCTTGCAGATCTCGCCGAGCTTCTTGACGTCCTCAATGATGAGGTCGCAGGCCTGGGTAAGCTGGTAGCACAGGGCCGTGTCGCCAAGGTCGGAGCTCGTCATGCCGTAGTGGACCCAGCGGCTGGGCTTAGGCTGGCCCTCGGGCACGTCGGCGTCGATGTACTCCTTCATGTTGGTGAGGAAGGCGATGACGTCGTGGCGCG
>CAVDTO010000185.1:0-3652 GCA_963611895.1 bacterium | reverse complement strand
GAGGGCGACGAGCTCGTACTCGACGACGTACGCACCGTCGACCGCCGCTAGGGGAGTGCCCCGGCGGGGGAGTGTTGCGAGGCGCGCTGCTGCTGATGCGGGGCATCTTGGGGGCCCCTTACGGCGATCCCGCCACTCCGCAGCGGCAATCCCTTCGGAATTTCACCTCTCTATAAGGTGAACGTTAACTAAGAAGGCCTTTCGAATTATTCGGAGGGTCTTCTTTTTTGCGCTTGCGGGGTAGGGCGACTGCATCTGGGAATCGCCGAGCTTCGCCTTCGCGCAAGATACCGGGTCCGACGCGGCGGCGTGTGCGGTCTCTGCGCCAAAATGCCTGCTCGCCCAAGCAAATCCACTTTGTGTGCCATCTGTCTTGCATAACCCGCGCGCGCAGCGGGCAAACCACACGCCAACCGGCCCTTCTCCCTCGATTTCCTGCACAATCGATCCGACCCCCTCCTTGCGGGTGTCAAGCTAAGACCGCTTGCCGCAAGATTTATACCGTTCAGAAGAACTTTGTGAGTGAACGTTAACCTACGAAAGCGATTTCGCTAAAGTATGGTTAACGTTCACTTACAGGACTTTGCGTGAGCGCTAGCCGGGTTCGGTACGGAAAGGACTCGGGGGATAGAAAGGAACACCCAATGGAGCAAAAGGAACGTAAGGTTACGCTTCTGAACCGTCTCGGTTACGGTTCGGGTAACCTGGTGGGGTCGGGCGCACTCGCCATCTCCGCCGCATGGCTCGTCATCTTCTACACGCAGTACGCGGGCCTCTCGATGGGCCAGGCCACGTTCATCTACTCGTTCGCCCTTCTTGCGGACATGTTCATGAACCCGATCGCCGGCTTCATCACCGACGCCTTCAACAACACCAAGCTCGGCCGTAAGTTCGGCCGCCGCCGCTTCTTCATCCTGCTGGCGGTCCCGGTGCTCGGCGTTCTCAATCCGCTCATGTGGATCGTCGTCCCCAACGGCTTTGCGTACTACTTCGTGATCTACCTGATCTACAACCTCATGTACACCATGGTCATGATCCCGTACGACGCCCTGCCCGCCGAGATGACCACCGACTTCGAGGAGCGCACCTACCTCTCCGGCCTGCGTTCGATCTTCGGTAAGGTCGCCAACTTCCTCACCGCTGCCGTCCCGGGCATCTTCTTCGGCATCTTCGGCAACTCCAACCCGCAGGCGTTCTTCGTCATGGGCTGCGCCTTTGGCGTGCTCATGGGCGGCGCCATGCTCATCGTCTACCTGACCACCTGGGAGCGCCCCGTCGACGAGACCACCATGGAGAAGGTCGAGTCCCCGGTCGAGGCCATCAAGAAGCTCTTCATCGACATCTTCTCGACCGTCCGCATCAAGACGTTCCGTAACCTGCTCGGCATGTACCTCTTCGGCTTCGGCGCCGAGTGGCTCTTCAACTCCACCTTCGCCTACTTCGTGATGTACGTCCTCGGCCTCGAGAAGGCTTCCGCCTCCGCCTGGCAGTCCATGAGCTCCATCCTGCAGCTCATCTCCACGCTCGTCGTCATGGGCATCGTCGCCAAGAAGGGCTTCCGCAAGCCCTACATGATCGCTGAGGGCGTCGTCATCTCCGCCGTCATCGCCTACGTGCTCTGCGGCGTGTTCCACGTGGACGCCGCCTCCGCTTCCGGCGCTGCCGGCATCACCGCAATCGTCGTGGTCTTCGGCCTCGGCACCGGCGCCGTGTACTACATCCCCTGGCAGACCTATCTGTTCGTCGCAGACGTCGACGAGGTCGTCACCGGCCGTCGTCGCGAGGGCACCTTCTCTGCCGCCATGCACCTCTGCGGCAAGCTCATGAACTCCGCCGTCGTCGCCGCCCTCGGCATGTGGCTCGAGTTCAACGGCTACATCTCCGGTACCTCCGGCGACATCACGCAGCCCGCGAGCGTCACCACCGCCATCCTCGAGATCATGGTCGTCGGCATCTGCGGCCTCACCCTGCTCGGCCTGCTCTCCGCCAAGTTCATGAAGCTCGACCGCGACACGGACCTCATCGTCCAGAACGAGTGCAAGCGCATCGCCGACGGCGGCCGCATGGAGGACGTCGACCCCGAGGTCAAGCGCATCTGCGAGGAGCTCTCCGGCGTGCAGTACGAGATCTGCTTCGGCCACAACACCATCGGCTACCACACCCCCGAGGAGCTCGAGGTCATCAAGGCCGAGCTGCCCGAGCGCGAGAAGCTCTGCTTCGGTGCCGCCGAGTAACGCCGAACTGGCATACTAAAGTCCACGTGAGGGCGGGGTCGCAGGCCGCGGTCCCGCCCTCATTCTCTAAAGAGGGAGTACACCATGGGATGCAACAAGATTCTCGACACCTACATCGCCCAGCTCGTTGAGAACTCGACCCCGCAAGCGCCCGCGTGGAACATCGAGAAGATCCGCGCCGGCAAGGAGAACACCTGGAACTACATCGACGGCTGCATGATCAAGGCGCTCATCGAGCTGTTCGAGATCACCGAGGAGGTCCGCTACCTCGACTTCGCCGACGAGTACATCGACTTCTTCGTGCAGGACGACGGCACCATCAAGCACTACGACCCGCAGGAGTACAACCTCGACAACGTCAACGCGGGCAAGACCCTCTACAAGCTCTACGAGCTCACCGGCAAGGAGAAGTACCGCCTTGCCATGGACACCATCTACGGCCAGCTCGAGAGCCAGCCGCGCACCAAGGAGGGCGTGTTCTGGCACAAGGCGGTCTATCCCAACCAGATCTGGCTCGACGGCATGTACATGGCCCAGCCGTTCTACATGCAGTACGAGCTCAGCTTCCACAACCGCCGCGCCTGCTCCGACTCGTTCCACATGTTCCAGGTGGTGCGCGACCTCATGCGCAACGAGAAGAACGGCCTGTACTACCACGCCTACGACGCGAGCCGCAAGCAGTTCTGGTGCGACCCGGTCACGGGCCTTTCGCAGAACTTCTGGCTGCGTGCCGAGGGCTGGTTCGCCATGGCGCTCATCGACACCTGGGAGCTCATGCCGCCCTCGATGTCGGCCGAGAAGGACGAGATCCGCAAGATGTTCCACGACCTCATCGACGCCATGCTGCCCTACCAGGACGAGGAGACGGGCATGTGGCACCAGGTGATCAACCTGCCGAACATCGCCCCTAACTACCTTGAGGAGTCGGGCTCGGCGATCTTTGCCAACGCCATCATGAAGGGCGTGCGCCTGGGCGTGCTCGGCGAGCGCTACTACGCCGCCGGCCGTCGTGCGTTCGACGGCATCTGCAAGACCTGCCTCTCGGAGCACGACGGCCAGCTCACGCTCGGCAACATCTGCCTGGTGGCGGGCCTGGGCAACACCACGCACCGCGAGGGCACGTTCGACTACTACATGAGCGAGCCCGTGGTGAAGAACGACGCCAAGGGCGTGGCCCCGCTCGTGCTCGCCTACATCGAGACCATGCATCACGACAAGCTCGCCGGCACCTGCGACCCCAAGAGCCCGGCCGGCTGCTGCTCCATTGCCGACCCGTTCGGCGGCTATACCCCCGGCGTGAACGCCGACAAGTCCGCCACGGAGCTGGGGTAGGGTGAGCGCTCAGATGAGCGACGCGTGCGCGTGCGGCTCGGGTTCGGACACGGCCGCGAGTTCGCCCGCGGTGGCCGGCTCTGACG
>CAVDTO010000184.1:0-3664 GCA_963611895.1 bacterium | reverse complement strand
TCGTAGAGCAGGCCCGCGTAGGTGGCGACCTTCTCGGTCTCGCCGGCCTCCTGGGCGGCGGCGAGCTTGGCGAACACGGGGTGCTTGGCGTTGAGCTCGAGCGTGCGCTGGGTCTTGGGCATGCCGCTCATGTCGGCGCCCGGGTTCTTCTGGAGCACGCGCTCCATCTCGAGCGAGAGCGGGCCCTCGGTGGTGATGCAGGCGGGGGCGTCGGTCAGGCGCGAGGAGACGGTGACCTTCTCGACCTTGTCGCCGAGGGCCTCCTTCATGGCGTCGATGAGCCCGCTGTTCTCCTTGGTGGCCTCCTCGGCATCCTTCTTCTCGTCGTCGGTCGCCAGGTCGAGGTCGCCGGTGGCCACGTTCTTGAGCTCGATCCTGCGGTCCTCGGTCTCGGGCTCGGCGCCGTCGGCCTGGGCCTTCTCCGCGGCCTCGCGGGCGGCGTCGTCGGCGTAGACGACGGGCATGTCGCAGGCGAGGTACTCGCGCATGGACTGCATGGTGAACTCGTCGATGTCGGCGGTGAGGAGCAGCGCGTCGTAGCCGCGCTCGAGCACGCCGGTCACCACGGGCATCTTGGCCAGGCGCTCGCGGGAGTCGCCGGCCGCGTAGTAGATGGCCTTCTGGCCCTCGGGCATCGCCTTGGCGTACTCGGCGAGGGTGACCATCTTCTGCTCCTTGGCGCTCCAGAAGAGCAGCAGGTCGGCGAGCTCGCCGGCCTTGGCGCCGTAGCTCGCGTAGATGCCGTACTTGAGCCCGCGGCCGAAGTTCTCAAAGAACTTCTCGTAGGCCTCGCGGTCGTCGTCGCGCATGCTCTCGAGCTCAGAGGTCACGCGCTTCTCCACGCGTTTGGCGATGGCCTTGAGCTGGCGGTCGTGCTGGAGCGTCTCGCGGCTGATGTTGAGCGAGATGTCGGCAGAGTCGATCACGCCGCGCACGAAGTTGTAGTGGTCGGGCAGAAGCTCGGAGCACTTCTCCTGGATCAGCACGTTGGAGCTGTAGAGCGCGAGGCCCTTCTCGTAGTCCTTGCTGTAGAGGTCCATGGGCGCGCGACCGGGGATGAACAGCAGCGCGTCGTACTCGAGCGTGCCCTCGGCGTGGAAGCTCACGGTGCGGGCCGGGTCCTCCCAGTCGTGGAAGTTGGCCTTGTAGAACTCGTTGTACTCCGCGTCCTCGACCTCGGACTTGCGCTTCTTCCAGATGGGGGTCATGGAGTTGAGGGTCTCGAGCTCCTCGTAGTCCTCGTACTCGGGCTTGTAGTCGTCGCCCGCGTCCTCGGGCTTGGGCTTCTCGCGGCTCTTGGTGACCATCATCTGGATCGGGTAGCGCACGTAATTGCTGTACTGCTTGACGAGGCTCTTGAGATGCCACTCCGAGAGGTAGGTGTCGTAGTTCTCGCCCTCCTCGCCGTCGCGGCCGGGCTCGTTCTCGCGCAGGGTGAGCACGATGTCGGTGCCGTGGCAGGAGCGCTCGCCCGGCTCGATGGTGTAGCCCTTGAGGCCGTCGGACTCCCACACGTGGGCCTCGTCCTCGCCGAAGGCGCGGCTCGTGACCTTCACGTGGCTCGCGACCATGAACGCGGAGTAGAAGCCCACGCCGAACTGGCCGATGATGTCGACGTCGGTGCCCTGCTGCTCGGCGTTCTTCTCCTTGAACTCCTCGGAGCCGGAGTGCGCGATGGTGCCGAGGTTCTTCTCGAGCTCGTCCTCGGTCATGCCGATGCCGTTATCGCTGATGGTGATGGTGCGGGCGTCCTTGTCGAACGCGAGGCGGATGGAGAGGTCGTCCTCGCCAAGCTCGATGGAGTCGTCGGTGAGGCTCTTGAAGTTGAGCTTGTCGACGGCGTCCGACGCGTTGGAGATGAGCTCGCGGAGGAAGATCTCCTTGTTGGTGTAGATCGAGTTGATCATGAGGTCGAGGAGCTTTTGGCTCTCGGTCTTGAATTTACGCATGCGCGCATCCTTTCGGTTTGCCTTGAGCCCGCAAACGGCGCGCACGGGGCGCGCCGGAGCAGACCTTATACGTTTGGACTTAGATTTTATAACCGATAGTCGCGCATATATACAAGCGATGCCGCGTATTCACGCGAGTCGGACAGCCGGGAGCGCGTAAGGCCATGCGGATTGAGGCGAGGCGTGCGCGGATTAGGCATGCGGAGAGGCGGGGGCAGTGCCCGGTGCATAAGGCGGAACGCGGGTGGCCGCGGTGTAGACGGCCGCGAATCGCAAAACCGCCCGCAGCCTCCGCTCCCCTGCCGGCTACTCGCTGAGAGGCAGCGCCGCCGGGAATCGCACGGTAACGGTCGTCCCAACCCCGAGCTCGCTTTGAAGGTCGACCGTGGCATGGTGAAACGCCGCCGCGTGCTTGACGATGGCGAGGCCGAGCCCCGTGCCGCCGCGCGCCTTGGAGCGGCTCTTGTCCACGCGGTAGAACCGCTCGAACACCTTCTCCTGCTCCTCGGGCGCGATGCCGATCCCCGTGTCGGCCACGCGCACGAACGGGCAGCCGGCATCGTCGGTGCCGCAGCTGAGCGTCACCGTGCCGGCGGGCCTGTTGTAGCGGATGGCATTGCTCGCCAGGTTGTAGACGAGCCCGTCCACGAGGCGCGGCACGCCCACGATGATCGTCGGGTCGCCCGCGGCAGTTATGCTGACGTCGCTCTCCTGCGCCACCTGCTCGAGCCGTGCGCAGACCGAGTCGATGAGCCGCGCGAGCTCGATGGGTTCCGACGAGCCGAGCACCGAGACCGAACCGTCGGGCACGTCGTGCTCGCTGCGCTCGGCCTCCTCGATGTTCGAGAGCGTGAGGATGTCGTTCACGAGGGCCGCGAGGCGCCCGGCCTCGCGATAGATCCGCCCGCCGAAGTCGCGCAGGTCATCGTCATCGGCGACCATCCCGCTCGAGATGAGCTCCGCGTAGCCCGAGATGGTCGTGAGCGGGGTCTTGAGCTCATGCGTCACGTTGGCGGTGAACTCGCGGCGCATGCGGTCGTTGTCGGCGAGCACGCGCATCTGGCGCTTGAGCTCCTGGCGCTGGCTCTCGATCCGCTCGAGCATGGGCACCATCTCGGTGTAGGCGGCCTCGTAGCTGCGGCGCGGATGGTCGAGGTCCACCTCGCGCAGGGGCGCGATGATCGCGCGCGACTCGCGCCGGGCCGCCACGAAGCAGACGATGCCGCAGGCCGCGGCGATCCCCACGAGCGGCCCCACGAGCGAGATGAGGATGGTGAGCACGCCGGCCTGGCTGCGCGCCAGGCGCACGACGTTGCCGTCGTCGAGCCGCACGGCGCGGTAGATCATGACCTCGCCCAAGCTCGAGCTCGTGCGCTCCGAGGAACCCGTGCCCGTATTGAGCGCGTCGCGCACCTCGGGGCGCTTCTTGTGGTTCGGGAGCAGGCTCGGCGAGGTCTCGTTATCGAAGAGCACCCGGCCCGACGCATCGATGAGCGTCACGCGCACGCCGTCGTTGTTAAGCCGGTTCAAGAAGTCGTAGTCGTCGCCCGCGGCGTTCAGCGCCTGCGCGATGATGTTCGCCTCGTTCTCGAGGTCGTCGTGCGTGGCGCCCGAGAGCGCGCGCTGGATGAAGAACGCGCCCGTCACGGTGAAGAGCAAAATGACCGCCATCGACACCGCGAAGATCGTCGCGAACACGCGGTGCGAGAGCGTTC
>CAVDTO010000183.1:0-3681 GCA_963611895.1 bacterium | reverse complement strand
GGGCCATGGCACGCAAGATCACCAAACGGCAACAGCAGATCTACGACTTCATCAAGTCATATCAGCAGGAAAAGGGTTATCCGCCCAGCGTGCGCGAGATGGCGACCGCCGTCGGGCTCTCCTCGCCCTCCACGGTCCATGCGCATCTCTCCGCTCTTGAAGCACGTGGATTGATCAGGCGCGACAAGACGAAGCCGCGCGCCCTCGAGCTCTTCAATGAAGATGGATCCTCCGTTAAGCTCGCCGAAGTCCAAGAGACCCCCAGCCGGGGCACCGTGACGCTCCCGCTTATTGGGCGCGTGGCCGCCGGCGTGCCTATCCTCGCCGAGCAGAATGTCGAGGACACGTTTACGATTCCGTCCGAAATCGCCACCGAGTCGAGTTCGTTTATTCTCGAGGTCCATGGCGAGTCGATGATCAACGCCGGGATCTACAACGGCGACTACATCATCGTGCGCGAGCAAAAGTCCGCCATGAACGGCGAGATCGTCGTGGCAATGATTGACGGCTCCGCCACCGTCAAGACGTTCTACAAGGAGCGCGGACGCGTGAGGCTGCAACCCGAAAACGACGCGATGGAACCCATCTACGCAGACAATCCGACCATTCTCGGCAAGGTCGTCGGACTCATGCGCAGGTTTCAGTAGACGTGCCTAGCTCTAATGAAAAAACGAAGGCAATCGAATCCCGAAACGCGCGCGTTCCGGGATTCGATGTCATACGAGGATTCACCATCGTCTCGATGGTGCTCTTCCATGCGATGTATGACCTTGTCTATATCTATGGACTGAGAGCTCCCTGGTTCGAGAATGAAATCATCCAAAATTGCTGGAGATGCTCCATAAGCTGGATGTTCCTGTTTATTGCAGGATGGATGTGCACGTTCTCGTCGAACAACCTCAAACGCGGGCTTAAATACGCACTGGTTGCTGCCTGCGTCTTTGTAGCCACAAGCGTCGCCCGAATCGATACACCCATTAACTTCGGCATCATATTTTGCATGGCGACCTCGACGCTGATCATCAGTACGACGCAACGAGGGCCCGCTAAAATCAATCCCTCCTTGGGATTCCTCGCATGCTTAGCGCTATTCTGTTTCACATATCAGGTACCGACTCAAAGCTATGATCTCCCCGGTCTCGCTTGGCTCGGACTGCCGGACCCTGCGTTCGCCTCGGGCGATTATTACCCGCTACTCCCCTATTTCTTTATGTATGCAACGGGATATTTCTTTGCGAGATTCTACGAAAGCAAGGACTACGGGTATGAAATCCCACCCTTCGCCCTCAGCTGCAAGCCGTTGGAGCTCCTTGGACACCATAGCCTGCTGATCTATCTCCTGCACCAACCGCTGCTTATCGGTCTTATGGAACTGGTATTTATGCTTCCGACGGCTCAATGACCTCGTAACGCTTGAGCGCATGAGCCAAACTGACAGGCAATTTAGCTGTCACCAAAATGGAGCTCTGCCCATACTCTTCTTGAAACACCTGCCCATAGTCATGTATCTGAGCAATAAGTGCTGCCTCCGAATAGGGCAGCTCAATGGACATAAGCTCATCCTGTGCCGAGGCGATTCGGGTAATCGCATCCAGCAAACCGCCCAAACCAAGAGCGGTTCGGGCACTGAAGCAAATCGCATCGGGATATCGCGCCGCAAGCACCTGAATGTCCTCATCGCTCAGCAAATCGCATTTATTGAAAACCACAAGCCGATCGCGCTTTGCAGCACCGATTTCTTCTAGAACGTCGTTTACAGCCTTCATCTGCTGAGCAAAGTCCTCGTCAGAGGCATCAACAACTTCGAGAATCAAATCGCTCTTGCAGACCTCAGAAAGTGTCGATTTAAACGCATCCACAAGACCATGCGGCAGCTTTTGAATGAAGCCGACGGTATCGGTAAACGTCAGCAGCCTCCCGCCCGGGAGCCGATAGGCTCGCGTTGTGGGGTCGAGCGTTGCAAAGAGCTTGTCTTGCGAGAGGACCTCGGCGCCCGTAAGGGTGTTCAAGAGCGTAGATTTACCCGCATTCGTATATCCCGCAAGCGCGATCCTAAACGCCGGGGATGCCAAACGGCTTTTCGATTGCGTATCGCGCCTAACCTGAACTTTTTTGAGCTCAGTCTTAACGGCGCTGATCTTTTTTCGAACAAGCCTGCGGTCAACCTCGAGCTGACTCTCGCCCTGACCGAATCGACTACCGATACCGCCACGTGTCTGCTCTTTTGCAAGATGACTCCACATGCCTCGCAAGCGCGGCAGCAGGTATTGAAGCTGGGCCAACTGAACCTGGAGACGCCCCTCTTTCGTTTGAGCGTGCTGGCCAAAGATATCGAGGATAAGCGCCGTGCGGTCGATGATCTTAACGGGCTCTCCAACAGCCTTTTCAAGATACGATTGTTGAGACGGAGAAAGCTCGTCATCAAACACGACTACCTGGGCATCGAGCCTGTGCACGTATCCACAGAGCTCTTCGACCTTTCCCGAGCCGATAAAAGACTTTGGGTTAGGCTTGTCGAGCTTCTGGCTCATTACCATGACGACCTCAGCACCCGCCGTGTCTACAAGACGAGCAAGCTCTTCGAGCGACCTCTCGATAGGCCATTCAGAGTCACGCCGGTCGGCGCCCACGAGCACCGCGCGCTCTTTAGCACGCGCTGTCTCAACAGCAGTAAAGCGTCCCAACCTAAAGCTCCTCAAGAATTTGGTGGGCTGCAGCCTTGGGCGAAAGATCATCCATGTTGATCCACTTCACCCGCTTCTCGCGCCTGAACCAGATGAGCTGTCGCTTGGCGTAGCGCCTCGAGCGCCTCTTGATAAGCTCCACAGCCTCATCGAGCGAGGTAAGCCCATCGATATAGTCGATAAGCTCTTTGTATCCGATGGCCTGCATGGCGGTCAAAGAATGCTTGAATCCGGCCTCGATGAGCGTCTGGACCTCCTCCAAAAGGCCGTCCTGCATCATCAGGTCAACACGACGGTTAATGCGCTCGTATAGCCGAGATCGCTCCATCGTCAAGCACCACAGTCGCGGTTGGTAAAAAGGCTTAGGGACAGAGAAGTTCGCCTTCTGCTGAGCGTAGGAAACCCCGTCCTCGGCCATCTCGAGAGCACGGATGATACGCCGAGTATTGTTGGGATGAATAACGTGCGCACTCTCCGGGTCGCGTTCTTCAAGAAGCCGATAAAGCGCCTCGGGACCTTCGGTCTCCTCGATCCTTTTAAGTTCGGAGCGCAGCGGGCTCTCGACATCGCCCACCGGGAACTCCATACAATCGATAACGGCATTGAGATAAAGCCCCGTACCGCCGCAAAACACAGGAATGCGCCCTGCTGCCAGGCAGCGTTCCGCCTCGGCTCGCGCATCCCGTTGATAAAGCGCAGCAGAATATGCGACGTCCGGATCGACCAGATCGATTAACTTAAGCGGCGCGCGACATTCCTCTGGCCGAGCCTTTGCCGTCCCGATATCCATGCCGCGATAGACCTGCATCGAGTCGCACGAAAGGACCTCGCTACCCAAATGGCTCGCAAGAATGTCTGCCGTTTCGCTTTTTCCAACCGCAGTGGGACCTACGATGCCGATGACTTGCTTCATACGTTAACGGGGCTCTCCAACGACCTCGCCCGAGAGATACCAGGTCTTGGCCTCGGAAACCTGAACATCGAGGATCTTGCCCAC
>CAVDTO010000182.1:494-3723 GCA_963611895.1 bacterium | reverse complement strand
GATTAAGGGAGCGCCTCAGGCGTCTGTTCGGTGCTCGCCCTTGCAGTCGTCTTCACAAGTTATTTTCCAAGGGCCTATCCAGGTCGGTGATCGGCGGGCTACGCATTCAGCCGTTGGCCCTGAAGAGTCGCGCCCGCAATCTGCTGTTAGGCGCCTGCTCGGCATTATTTGGAACATCGCGCTCGCATGCGGCTATGCATTCCTTCTTGCTGCTACATGGTTTGCGGTGTTTGAGCCCACGGATGCCAATGCTCGGCTCAGCACGTGGTACCTCGCGCTTCAGTATGTGACCGTCGTTGACGTTCCGGCCCTGTTGCTGATGTTCTGGCTGCTCGACAAGTCGCGCCTTGTTCGGCGGTTTCCAATCCTCGCGCGCGCCCGTGGGGTGGCCTACCCGCTGATCGTCATTGCGGGAGCGGTCCTCGCCTTTGTAGCCGTCGTCGTTTTGGGAGCGCTCGCGGGTCAGGTTTAGCGCCTTTAGACGAGAACCTCAGGTTGCACGTATCCAATAAAACAGCGGCCTCGCATTGAGCTTTGCAGGGCGCTCGCGCTGCGCTCGGCCCCGATGAGCCTGGCGTAAGAACTCTCCGGCCCTTCTTCCTCCGCTTCGACATACGTGATGCCTCCAATTCCTCGGGGCCGGCTGATCCGGCCTGCGAGGGTTGGCTTTCCGGGCTCTGCCGAACATGTGCGGCTGAGTTCAGGAGCTGTTCGGATGAAGTTGGAAATCAAGGCTCCGATGCATCCGGCCGTTGACCAGGCCGCTGTAGGCCGCGCGCCGCCCGTGCCTGTAGAATCCCTATTAATCAACACCGCACCTCGCTCCTCTTCGGGAGGCTTTTTATGACTCGACCCTCGCGCCCCGTGCGCCACGCCGCTGTCTCTGCAGGGCTCGCCCTGTGCCTTGTCGCATCCTTCTCGCCGGTGACCGCCTTCGCCGCCTCAAGCGCCGCCGAGAGCTGGGCTGCGGCGGTCGAGAAGTCCCAGATGCTCGGCTACCAGCTGTACAACCCGTCTGACGGCGCGATCTCGGCGTTCTCGAACGATGACGAGGCTGCCGAGCTGCCACGCAAGTTCGATCAGCGCGACCCCGATGGCGATGGCGACCGCTCCGACAGCATCGTCACGCCGGTCAAGGACCAGGGCGTCTGGGGCACCTGCTGGGGCTTCGGCGCCATTTCCGCGGCGGAGACCACGATCTTGGCCAAGAGCGGCACGACCTATGCCAAAACGGGCCTCGATCTCTCTGAGCTGCAGCTCGCGAGCACGGTCTATCTCGATGGCGGCATCCCGGAGAGCATCGCGGGCTCCTCGCAGGCGGGCGAGGGCTTTCATAACCTGAGCGGCGACCTGAACCTGGGGCTTGGTATCGGGGGCTTTACTGAAGGCTACGCAACGTCGTCCTTCTCGCTCGGTTTTGGCCCGATCTTCGAAAAGGATGCGACCTACCGAAATACCGGCGTCTACGCCAACGGTGCTGCTCACGAGGACGACCCGATCTATGAGGTCAGGGTTTACCGAAAATCCCTTGTGGATGCCGACGGGGACGACTACACGACCGAGTATCTGACGCAAGCCCAGATCGACGCTCTTTCCAGCGATGAGGACGTCGACCAATGCCAGGTGCTCTACTACGCCGGTAACTACACCGACGCCGATGGCAACACGGTCAGTGCCGATTGGTCGATTGTCTCTCAGAAGGGCCTTTCCGCCGACGAGGACGATTTTTCCTGGATGACTTCCTCGCTCTATGAGCTTGAGGACGAGAACCACCTGCCCGACACGCGCATCGTCGACAGCGACGGCAACTGGGTAGGCGTTGACTGGAGCGCCGTGGCCAACATCAAGAACGAGCTCTACGACAGCGACGGCGAGGGCGGCTCCGATTACAGCCGCGGTGTCACGTTCGCATATCTCGTTGACGATGGGTACCTGAGCGACGAGTACGCCGAATACGCCTATGAGTACGGCCGATCGGCCAACCACCAGGTAACCCTCGTGGGATGGGATGACGACTATTCGGCCGAGAACTTCTCCGCCGGCTTCGACGAGTCCGAGAGGGAGCTTCATACCCCCGAGGGCAACGGCGCCTGGCTCGTCAAGAACAGCTGGGGCTCTGAGACCGGCGACTCCGTTGATTCGCAGATGTTCATGAGCGATTTCGGCATCGAGGAGAACGGCAAACACACGGGGTACTTTTGGATCTCGTATTACGACAAGTCGCTCTGCGATTGGTCGACCTAC
Source organism: bacterium (assembly GCA_963611895.1). GTDB lineage: Bacteria > Actinomycetota > Coriobacteriia > Coriobacteriales > Coriobacteriaceae > Collinsella. The sequence goes on along the minus strand of CAVDTO010000182.1, from coordinate 1,479 downwards.
GACTTCGATCTCGATTCGACCTCAAGCGACAGCTCGCGCGTTACCGAGCAGTACGACTATCTCACCGCGGGTCGCTATGCCGACTTGGAGAGCTATGAAAAGCCGTGCTATCAGGCGAACGTCTTCACGGCGGACTGCGATACCGATATCGACACGCTCACCTGCTGGACCGCCAAGCCCAACACCACCGTGACCTTCCAGGTCTACCTGCTGGACGACGCGGCGCAAGATCCTACGGATGCCGAGCACAGCAAGCTGGCCTATACGGGCGAGAAGACCTTTTCCTTTGGCGGCTATCACCGCTTGGAGTTGGGCGAGGGCGAGCACTTGGCGGTCCGCAAGGGCCAACGCTATGCGGTGGTCGCCCTGCAGCATTGCGAGGACGACGACCGGTACTACGCGGTCTGCAAATACAGCAGCAGCGGGTGCACGCAGTACGGCGACGAGGAAGCCGACCTCACGTGGGCCGAGGACCAGTCCTTCTACGTTTTGACGCGCATCAACCCGGGCGAGAGCTGGTTTGCGGAGTGCTCCGATGACGGTCAGGTGAGCTGGTCCGACTGGACGAAGGTCGCCAAAGAAACGCACGATACCCTTAAGGAAAAGCCTGGCTTCAGCGCTTACTCCTATGCCTTCGACAACCTGCCGATCAAAGCCCTAGGCACCAAGGCGAGTTATGCCTCGGACGATGAGGACGAGTCTGACAAGGGCGAGGACAAGAAGCAGGACGAGTCCGGTAAGGATGAGACCGATAAGAACGAGGGCAAGGAGCAGGACGAGTCCAGCGAGGACGAGGGCGGCAAGGACGAAACCGGAGAAGCCTCGGCCGACAAGGGCAAGACCGACAAGGGCAGCGAATCGAATAAGGGCGATGCGAGCGGCAGCGATGCCAAGACTGCCAAGGCAAATAAGGCGAGCGGTATAAACAGCTCCGCTGCGGCCATCCCTCAGACCGGCGACTCCTCTGCATGGGCCATCGGTATCC
>CAVDTO010000182.1:0-484 GCA_963611895.1 bacterium | reverse complement strand
CGACGAGCTTAAGGGCGAGCTGGCGGCCGCGAAGGCGCTTCTCGACGGGGTGCACGTGAGCACGGACGGCTCCGACGTTCCCGTGGCCGAGCGCTGGATGACGCAGGCCGACTACGACGAGCTTAAGGCGGCGGTCGAGGCTGCCGAGAAGGCCATGTCGGTCGCGGGCGAGGGCTATAAGGAGGAGCTCGCTGCGGGCACCCCGTCCTCGAAGGAGGTCGAGGAACTGGTGGCGAGCTTGAAGTCCGCCTCGGCCAAGGCTGCGGCCGGAACTTGCGATCCCAAAGAGGACGATGATAAGAAGCCCGAGGACGAGGGCGAGAAGAAGGACGAGCCCGGCAAGGACGAGACCGACAAGGGCGACAAATCGAACAAGGGCGATGCGGGCAACAAGAACGCCGAGACTGCCAGGGCCAACGAGACGAGCGGTACAAAGGACTCCGCTGCGTCCATCCCTCAGACCGGCGACCCGTCTGCGCAGGTC
>CAVDTO010000181.1:0-3729 GCA_963611895.1 bacterium | reverse complement strand
GGGCGCGGAGCTGAGTAAACGCGCAAGCGTTTGCCAGCGCAGCGCGCAAGGCCGCTGAAGCGACTAATGCCCGGGGCATCAAGGGGTATCAGCAGCAAGCTGGCGCCCCTTTCAAAATTCCTGCTTTTGGGTACTATTACAGTTCAACTTGACTCAAGGCGAGGAGATGTCGCGATGATTCGCGTAGACGTAGAAACCGTAATCATGTCGGCGGGGCCGGTGCCCTCCCTGATCGTGCTCCGCGAGCGCGAGCTCGCCGCGCCCACGGTGCCGCTGCGCTCCATCTCCATCCAGACCGGCTCGGTTGAGGCCGCGAGCATTTCCGCGGGCATCAACCAGCCGCGCCCCGAGCGCCCGCTCACGCACGACCTCATGGTCGACGCCGTGGCCGCCCTCGGCTCCAAGATCGAGCGCGTGGAGATCACCCGCGTCGACGCGCCGCTCTACTACGCCAACGTGATCCTCAGCTTGCCGAACGCGAACGCCGCCGACGGCACGGCCGCAGACGCGCCCAAAGAGACCTCCATCGACTGCCGCCCGTCCGACGCCATCGCGCTCGCGAGCCGCGTGAACGCGCCGATCTTCGTCGAGGACGAGGTCATGAACCGCATGGGCACGGTCGTCGTGCAGGACAAGGAGCAGACGGCGAACGAGATCGAGGAGTTCGACAAGTTCGTGCAGACGCTCTCGCCCGACGACTTCTAATGAAGATGGCCGTTCCCCATGCCCGCCACCGCTATGCGCTCCGTTAACGACGAGCTCGACGACATTGCCCGCGCCGCCCGCGCACGCGAGCTGGCGGCCGAGGAGGAGCGCATCCGGCTCGCCACGCAGATCCGCACGCTTTCGGAGCGCCGCCGCGGCTACGCAGGGCTCATCGCGGGCGCGGCCGTGGTGCTGTTCGTGAGCACGCGGCTTCGTGGTACAGTGGGGGCGCTTTTGCTTTCGGTATCGTCGATGCTGGTGGTGTGGGGTGTCGTGGACGTCGTTCGCATCTCCAACCAATGCGGTACGCTTAAAGAACGCCAAAAGGAACTGATCGCCACGCGCGACGCCGCCGCGGACATCGCGCGGCGCGCTACAGATAGGTAAACGCCGTCGGGAAGGACGACTCATGGCTCAAAACTCGCAGGGTTCCGGTGCCGTTTCGCCCGAGCTCGACAACATGGTCTGCGACCTCATCGGGGAGTTCCTCGACGAGCTCGCCCAGGGGAGCGACCCGGGCGTGGTCATCTGCATCGAGGACGCGGCGGCCAACCGCTACGAGGCGGCCTTCACCGAGGATGGCGAGGCGGCCTGCCTCGAGGGCGCGGCACAGTTCATCTCCAAGCACGCCATGGGCATCAACGACGAGGGCCTTGGGCGCATCGAGCGTTACGCCGTCGCCTACGCCGGCTGCGTGGACTTTGACGACGGCTCGCACGACGCGCTCCTCGTGAGCTTTTACGAGCGCACGCTCGAGAGCGGCTACTCCGCATTCGTGCTCTTTGAGGGCGCCGGCACCGGCGATGGTTTTATGTGGAGCGACCCCGAACCTGCAGGTGAAGAGACGCCTCTCATCTAAAAATTCGCTACTATAGAGAAGTTTTTTGGCACAAGCCCATGTCCTCGCGCGAACGTACGCGGCGCGGGGCGTTTATGCATGACATTTGAGGAACAGGAATAGGGGAACCACATGCGCGTAGACAATTTGAGGGACATCGCAATCATCGCCCACGTCGACCACGGCAAGACCACGCTCGTCGACAAGCTCCTGCGCGCCACCGACGCGTTCCGCGCCAACCAGCAGGTTGAGGACCGCGTGCTCGACTCCAACGACCAGGAGCGCGAGCGCGGCATCACGATTCTCGCCAAGAACATCTCGATCGAGTACAAGGACATCAAGATCAACATCCTCGACACCCCCGGACACGCCGACTTCGGCGGCGAGGTGGAGCGCGTGCTCCGCATGGCCGACGGCGCCCTGCTGCTCGTCGATGCGTTCGAGGGCCCCATGCCCCAGACCCGCTTCGTGCTGCGTCACGCCATCGACACGGGCCTCTCGATCATGATCGTCATCAACAAGATCGACCGCCCGGGCGCCAACCCCGAGAAGGCCTACAACGACTGCCTCGACCTCATGGCGGACCTCGGTGCCACCGACGAGCAGCTCGAGTTCGCCATGGAGCACGTCGTCTACGCCTCGGCTATGAACGGCTTTGCCCGCCTCGACCCTGAGGACGGCAACATGGACATGTACCCGCTGCTCGACATGATTGTCGACGACCTGCCCGCGCCCGACGTTGACGTGGACGGCCCGCTCGCCATGCAGTGCGTGACCATCGACCACTCCAACTTCGTGGGCCGCATCGGCATCGGCCGCGTGTACTCCGGCACCATCCACACCGGCGACACCATCAAGGTCGTCAAGAACGACGGCTCCGAGTCCACCTGCACCGTCAAGCAGCTCTTCACCTTCGACTACCTCGGCCGCACCGAGTGCACCCAGGTGAGCGCCGGCGACATCGGCGCCGTGGTGGGCGTCGAGGGCACCGACATCGGCGACGTCTACACCGACCCCGAGAACCCCGTGGCGCTCGACCCGATCGAGATTGACCCGCCGACCCTCTCCATCGTGTTCGAGGCCAGCACCAGCCCGCTCGTGGGCCGCGATGGCGACATCGTGGGCGCGCGCCAGCTCAAGGAGCGCCTGTTCGCCGAGGCCGAGAACAACGTGACCATGAAGATCGAGGAGCTCGAGGACAAGAGCGGCGTCTCCGTCTCGGGTCGCGGCATCCTGCACCTCTCCGTGCTCATGGAGACCATGCGCCGCGAGGGCTACGAGTTCCAGGTGGGCCGCCCGCGCGTTCTGTTCAAGACCGACGAGAACGGCAACAAGATCGAGCCCGTGGAGCAGGCCGTCGTTGAGTGCCCCGACGAGTACTCGGGCAAGGTCGTTGAGGTGTTCGGCATCGCCGGCGGCATCATGACCAGCATGGACGCGAGCGGCATCGTCACGCACCTCGAGTTCAAGATCCCCACGCGCGGCATCATGGGCCTCAAGAACCGCATCATGAACGTTACGCACGGCGAGGGCGTGTTCTACCACACCTTCCTGGAGTACGGCCCCTACGCCGGCGAGATCGGCAACCGCCAGAACGGCGCCATGATCTCGATGACCACCGAGAAGGCCGTGGCCTACGCGCTCGGCACGCTCCAGGAGCGCGGCCAGCTGTTCGTGGAGCCGGGCACCGAGTGCTACGAGGGCATGATCGTGGGCGAGCGCTCCAAGGCCGGCGACATGGTCGTGAACATCGCGCGCACCAAGAACCTCGGCAACCAGCGTTCTTCGACCGCCGACATCTCGGTGCAGCTCGTGCCGCCCCGCACCTTCTCGCTCGAGGAGGCGCTCGAGTACATCTCGGACGACGAGCTCGTGGAGATCACGCCCAAGAACATCCGTCTGCGCAAGCGCCTGCTCAATGCCACGGACCGCAAGAAGGCTGCTGTCCGCGCCGGCCAGGGCAAGTAAGAGCGGATGTTTGGGCTGAGGCTGGGCAGCTGTTGTGTGCGGTGGCTGGTCTGACGCGAACGCGTTGGCTGGCTGACCCGCGCGGTAAGGTTCGCCACATATAAGCGCCTAGAAAGAACGGGCGAGTCTGCTGGATGCGGACTCGCCCGTTTTGCTGTTGAGGGGATTTTAAGCCGTCGGCCTACTGCGCCATAGGCAGGCCCTGGGGAGCGTCGTTG
>CAVDTO010000180.1:0-3731 GCA_963611895.1 bacterium | reverse complement strand
GCCGCGCAGCCGGTGGCTGTTCCCGTGCCCATGGGGGCCGTGCCCGCCGTGCCCGCTGCTGCGGCCCCGGCACCTGCGCCCGATCAGTCCGCGCCTTCTTCAACGGGTGCCGCCGCTCCTGCTGAGATAGCCCCCGCCCCCGCCCCCGCATCCGGTCGCGAGGTCACGGCGCCGATGGTGGGCGTGTTCTATGCCGCCCCGGCGCCCGACGCCGAGCCGTTCGTTGCCGTGGGTTCCAAGGTCAAGGCAGGGGAGACCCTCTGCATCATCGAGGCCATGAAGGTGCTCAACGAGGTCGCTGCCGAGACAGACGGCGTTATCACCGAGATCTGCGCCAAGGACGGCGAGCTCGTTGAGTTCGGCAGCTGCCTCATGAAGATCGAGGAGGCGGAGAGCCATGAATAGGGAACAGCTCAAGCGGTTGCTGCCGCATCGCGAGCCCATGCTCTTGCTCGATGCGGCCGAGGTCGTGGACGGCGAGGCGCGCGGCCGCGTGCGCATCGAGGGCAGCGAGTACTTCGTTCGGGGGCATTTTCCGGGCGACCCCGTGGTGCCCGGCGTGATCCTCTGCGAGATGCTCGCGCAGAACTGCTGCGTCCTGCTTGCCGACGACCTTGCCGCCAAGGGCGCGACCCCCATGTACACGAGCCTCGACAAGGTGCGCTTCAAGTACCCCGTGCGCCCCGGCGACACCGTCGAGCTCGTCTGCAAGATCACCCGTGCGCGCGGGCCGTTCAGGTTCGCCACGGGTACGGCTTACGTGAACGGCACGGTCTGCTGCACGGCCGACATGTCGTTTGCCCTGGTCCGAGGCGAGTAGGGAGGCTCCACGTGTTCGATAAGGTGCTCATCGCCAACCGCGGCGAGGTGGCGGTGCGCGTGATCCGGGCCTGCCGCGACATGGGCGTCAAGACGGTCGCCGTCTATTCGACGGCCGACGCCCAGGCGCTCCATGTGAAGCTCGCCGACGAGGCGTACTGCATCGGCGGCCCGCGCCTGGCCGAGAGCTATCTCAACGACGACGCGGTGCTCACCTGCGCCGTCAAGTCGGGCGCCAAGGCCATTCATCCCGGCTACGGCTTCTTTTCCGAGAAGGCGAGCTTCGTGCGCGATTGCGACAAATACGGCCTGGTCTTCGTGGGGCCCTCGGCGGATGTGATCGACCGCATGGGCGACAAGGACGCCGCGCGCCGCACCGCCGCGGCTGCCGGCGTACCCATCGTGCCGGGCTGCGACCTGCTCAAAAGCCCCGAGGAGGCCACGGCCGAGGCCGCGCGCATCGGCTGCCCCGTGCTCATCAAGGCACGCGCGGGCGGCGGCGGGCGCGGCATCCGCAAGGTGGAGCGCGTCGAGGATGCCGCTAAGGCATTCATAGAGGCGCGCGCCGAGGGCGAGGCCGTCTTTGGCGACGGCGAGTGCTACATGGAGAAGTTCGTCTCGCCCGCCCATCATGTCGAGGTGCAGATCATGGCCGACACGCAGGGCCACGTGTTCTCGCTCGGCGAGCGCGAGTGCTCGGTGCAGCGCCGCAACCAAAAGCTCGTCGAGGAGAGCCCCGCGCCGTGCCTCGAGGGCCGCGACGACGTGCGCGAGCGCATGCATCGCGCCGCCCGCGATCTCGCACGCGCCGTGGGTTACGTGGGCGCGGGCACCATCGAGTTCCTCTACGCCGACGACGGCAGCTTCTACTTCATGGAGATGAACACGCGTCTGCAGGTCGAGCATCCCGTGACGGAGTTCGTTTGCGATACCGACCTGGTCAAGTGGCAGCTGCGCGTGGCGGCGGGCCAGCCCCTGCCCTTTACGCAGGAGGACGTGCCGGTTGCAAACCACGCCATCGAGTGCCGCATCAACGCCGAGACGCCCGACTTCTTGCCGTCGTGCGGCACGGTCACGGCACTCCGCGTGCCGGGAGGTCCCAACGTGCGCTTTGACTCCGCCATGTTCGCGGGCGCCACGGTGCCGCCTTACTACGACTCGATGCTCGGCAAGCTCATCGTGTGCGCGCCCACGCGCGACGGCGCCATCCGCAAGATGCGCTCGGCGCTCGGCGAGCTCGCGATCGAGGGCGTGAGCGAGAACAGCGACCTTCAGCTCGACGTGCTCTCGAACGGGGAGTTCGTTTTGGGCAACTACCACACGGATTTGATGGGGCATCTCTATGAAGATCAGTAGGAGAGAAAAGGCGTCGAACGTGCTGGAGGGCCCGCTCACCGAGGTGAGCGCGGAGTTCCCGGAGCGCCACGTGTTCCTCAAGTGCCCTGCCTGCCGCCGCGTGATCGACGAGCGCCGCCTGCACGACAACCTGGAGGTCTGCCCGCGTTGCGGCAAGCATCTGCGGGTCTCGGGCCGGGCGCGCCTGGCCATGACGGTCGATGCCGGCACCTTTGAGGAATGGGACGCCGACCTTATGGCGACGGACTTCTTGGCGTTTCCCGGCTACGCGCAAAAGCTCGAGCGGGCGCGGGCGACCTCGGGGGAGAACGACGCCGTCATCTGCGGACGCGGCAAGGTCTGCGGCTGCGACACGGCGCTGTTCTTCATGGATGCTGCGTTCATGATGGGCTCGATGGGTTCGGTGGTGGGAGAGAAGATCTGCCGCACCTTCGAGCGCGCCCGCGAGCTCGGCCTGCCGGTGGTGGGCTTTACCGTCTCGGGCGGCGCGCGCATGCAGGAGGGCGTGACCTCGCTCATGCAGATGGCTAAGATCTCCGCCGCCGTGCGGCGCCACGGCGAGGCGGGCGGCCTCTACATAACCGTGCTCACCGATCCCACCACGGGAGGCGTCACGGCGAGTTTTGCCATGGAGGGCGACATCATCTTGGCGGAGCCCGACGCGCTCACGGCGTTCGCCGGCCCGCGCGTGATCGAGCAGAACATGCACAAGCGCCTGCCCAAGGGTTTCCAGCGTTCCGAGTTTTTGCTCGAGCACGGATTCTGCGACGCGGTGGTGCCACGCGGCGAGATCGCGCTCACCGTGGGCGAGTTACTGGCCCTCCATGAGGGACGCGCGCCGCGCCCCGGCGCTCCGCACGAGCTCATGCCGGGCGGCATCCTCGGCAAGCTCGGCCGCGCCGGCAAAAAGCACGCGCCGCGAGCCGAGAGCGCGCTCGAGGTGGTTAAGCAGACGCGCTCGGCCGACCGCGTCTGCGCGTCCGAGATCATCAAGTACGGCCTCGACGGATTCGTCGAGCTGCACGGCGACCGCTACTTCGGCGACGACGGCGCCGTCATCGCGGGCATCGGCTGGAAGGACGGCGCGCCCGTCACGGTCATCGCGATCGAGCGCGGCACCTCCACCAAGGAGCGCGTGCGCCGCAACTTCGGCATGGCCCACCCCGAGGGCTACCGCAAGGCGCGCCGTCTCATGCGTCAGGCGCAGAAATTCGGGCGGCCCGTGCTCTGCCTGGTGGATACGTCGGGCGCGTTTTGCGGCATCGGCGCCGAGGAGCGCGGCCAGGGCGAGGCCATCGCGCAGAACCTCATGGAGATGAGCGGCCTCACGGTACCCGTGGTGTCGGTCATCACCGGCGAGGGCGGCTCGGGCGGCGCGCTGGGCGTGGCCGTGGCCGACCGCCTGTTCATGCTCGGAAGCTCGGCTTTCTCGGTCGTGAGCCCCGAGGCCTGCGCATCGATCCTCTGGAAGGACACCGAGCGCGCGCCCGAGGCGGCAGAAACGCTCAAGCTCACCGCGCCCGACCTGCTCGAGTTGGGGCTCATCGACGGCATCA
>CAVDTO010000179.1:2088-3764 GCA_963611895.1 bacterium | reverse complement strand
GTTGACGACGGACACGAAAACCCGTGGCTCGACGACGACTCGACGGCCGAGATACTTGGAAGCGATAAAAGAGTGATGGACTATTCCAGCTGGAAACTGTGGGCTCGCGATCTTTCGGCAACGGAATCGACCAAGCTCGATGCAAGCAAGCTCAAGCTCGATGAGGGCGAAAAGATTATCGGCATTCGTTTTGAGTACGGTCGCGTTGAGGCCGGCTTTACCACCCGCAAAAACAGCAGCAAGCTTTGGCAGCGTGAAGACCTTCTCGACGAACACGATGACTTGCTGAAGGCAAATGATGATATTGAGGACAACGGCGAGGGCAGCTTTGCATATCGGCCTGCCGTAGTGAACATGAAGGTCACCGACGAGTATCGAGGGGATGCCTCGCTCGAGAATATCGCGCGCGTCCATCTCTTCCGTAACGGCGGCGGCGATAACCTCGAAGACCACATGGAAGATAAGGTCGTTCAGACCGTTAAAGAAGTTCCCGTTCCTTATTTGGAGCCTGACGGCAACAGCGAGCAGTCTCCGAAGGATGTCACCAAGGGTGAAAAGCTTCTTCAGACCGGTGAAACCGATGCGAAGCTCATCATCCCGGCAGCCATCACAACCGCCGGCGGAGCTGCAGCATGGTTCGCATTCAGTAGGAAGCGCTTCTAGAGATGCGCGCTAAACGGGGAGAAGCGGTGAGATGGAAAAGGATGATCCCGCTCGCGCTTCTTCCCGTTCTTTTTGGTCTTGCGCTGGCTTACTCGCAGACGGGAACCCCCGCTGGTCTGGAAACCCCGCAGCAGACAAGCTCCCCGAGAGTTGGATCGGCTGGGGCCGAAGCTGGAGTCGATCAGAACTCAACCTCTCGAATTGTCGTGAAAGGCCTGGGAATCTCGGAGGCTCTTGCGCAGGCAAACGAAGATGACCCCGATTTCTATCTTTCTCATACCGTTGCGGGAGAACCTTCGCCCATAGGCTCGGCCTTCATGGACTACCGCTGTTCGCAGGCTAGCAAGAACATCGTCATATATGGACACAACTTTACCGGGAGCAACCGAATGTTCTCCCCGCTCCGACTCGCGTGGGAACAGTCCACGTTTGACGCTATCGATTATGCCGAGCTGTCTTGTTTAGGAGTTAAAACCCGTAGGTATATTCCGCTCTGCGCCTTTAAAGTCGATGCGTCTGACCAAGAGGTCCAGCAGTTCGACTTTGATTCGACCCGTGAATACCGTGCCTGGCTCAAGGGGCTTATAAAACGGTCGAGCTCTAAAGCGGAGCGCCCGGCCCGCCTTGCAAATCGGGCTCGGTCGAGTCTTTGCCTTATAACGTGCGCGAGCGCGCGTCCCCACCAGGAGGAACGCACGCTCGTGATCTTCGTTCTCTTGTAATCGCTCGCGTTACGAGATTTACGACTCGCCGCTACCGGCGTTCGTATTGACCTCGGAGACGGTCGGGGCATCTTCCGATGAGCCCTTGATGCCGACGAACACCGAGAGGCCGAACCCCAAGACGATGGCGAGGACGAACCCGATAAGGTAGGCAACCCAGTGTCTGCGAATAAACCTGAACACGCGGTCCCCTTACGAACGACGGATGACTTCGGTGACGATCTCAGAGACCGTATCGATGTTCTCGGGCTTCACGTTGACGGGAAGGTCGTCCTCGGTGCCGCCGATCAC
>CAVDTO010000179.1:0-1841 GCA_963611895.1 bacterium | reverse complement strand
AGCTTGTCGCGATGGGTCTCGAGGAACGCGCGCGTGCCGGCGGCATCGTTCTCCGATGCGCCCGCGGCAACGAACCAGATATCGTGACCAAGCAGTTCGTCGTCGCCCATGGAGGTGACGGCCGCAACCATCTCGGCCTCGGTTGCGCCCTCACTCGAGGTCGCGCCACCCTTCCAGTCGCCGTCGTCCTCAAAATTGTCCCACGAGCCGATACCGCGGCCGGACTTCTTGGCATCGAAGTTCTCGTCGACGCCGAGCCAGTCGCTCATGCTCTCCGACTCTTGCTGCTTCTTCTTACGGCCGAACAGCCCGGCAAGGCCGCGCTTCTTCTTTTTCGGTTTTGCAGAGGCAACCTCGGGTGCGGGGAAATCGCCGTAATCCTCGGGATCCCGCTGCGCAGCCATACGGTTCGCGTTCGCGGGAGCACCCTCGGACACGAAGGGATCGATGTTCGCAGCAGAAGGATCGGGGAGATCGAAGAGCGAGGCCCTGCTCGCGTTGGATCCATGCCTCAAAGACGGCATGGACGGATCGGGCACGGACCTCAACACGGGCTGAACGCCCGAAGAGATAACCGGAACGGGAGGCATGATCTTGGCCGCGGCCGTGGGGTTGCCGCTCGGCGGCTGGATGATCGGCTGCGACTGCGTGGCATTCACGTTAAAGCTCCCGGTGATCTCGGCCATGAGCGAATCGACCGTGTCGGTCTTGCGCTCCTCGGGCGCAGGCATTGTGAAGATCTGCGTGGAGAACTTCTTCTCGGGCGCACGGGCGGGCTCGGCAGCCTCGACCGTCGGAACCTCAACAGCAGCAGGCGCGCTCTCAACAACCGGAGGAACGGGAACGGTGCTCGGCGCATGCGCCTCATCGGCGGTTACCACAGCCTCGTCGTTCACATGCTCGGACTCAACCGGCATCTCGACCACGGCCGTCGCCTCGGGCGCAGTCACAGCACCCGCCTCGGCGGGCACTTCGACCCCAAGCTCTCCCCCATCAACCGCAGTCTCGCTCTCGGCAAGTACCTCGGGTGCAGCAAAATCTGCAGCCTCAGCGGTCACCACAGGCTCAACCTCGGCTTGCGGTTCCTCGGCGACACCCTCGTCAAACGCAGAAATATCCTGCGCGGACCCATTGGCAGCCTCGGGCTCGATATCGGAATGCAGCTCCGAGACCTCCTGAGACTCCGCAGTCTCGACCGGCTCGGATTCAGAAACCGGCTCAGAAACGCTCTCGGCAGCCGCGGCCTCGGCAGCCGCAGCGGCGGCAGCCTGCTGCTCATCGTAAAAGGCAGCGAAGGGATCCTCGTGAATCATGAAGTCGTCGCTGTTGGACTCAAAGATGTTGTCGTCATCCTTCGGAATCTTGAAGTCCGGCGAGATGAACGGGTTCTCGAACTGCGTCGTTGCGGACGCGGGAACCGGAGCCGAAATATGGTCGAGAGGCTCGGGGGCAGGAGCCTCATGGAATCCCGACACCGCGGAGGCAGCCTCGGGCTCAGCCGCGACGGTCAGAGTCTCGGGCTCGTCGTCGAAATCGACAGCGGCAACGTCCTCGCCAACAGACGAAAGGTCTTCGGCGAACTCAGAGGTGACCTCATCGGCCTCTTCAGCTGCAGGCTCGCCGGCCTGAGTCTCGACAGTCTGAACATCATCGAGCGGCTCGACCTCGGACTCGACAGTAGCAATCTCCTCAGCCGGCTCGTCAACAGATTCGGCAACGGATCCATCCTGCGGAGCGGCTTCATCAGCGAGGTCATCCTCAGAGAGGACGTCCTCGGTCTCCTCCACGGCCGTCAGGTCAAGGTCGTCCACGGCGAACGAAGTCGTGGCGTCCACGGGCGC
>CAVDTO010000178.1:0-3863 GCA_963611895.1 bacterium | reverse complement strand
GACATGGCGTCATCCGGTCTTTCGAGGACCGACCTCTCCAGCCCCCGGTATCGGATTCTTGGACCTAGTCGTACATACTCGGCTTAGTCCGGGAACTGTTCGGATGAGCTTGTAAATTAAGGCTCTCGCACCAACGGTAGTATCGCGCTCACGTTTGCTAACGAAAAAGGGCCCCGCATATGCGAGGCCCTCATCAGCTGCAATATCGCGCTCTCGGTTTAGTAGAGCTTGGCACCTGCCGGGATGCTCGGGTCGAGCTGAAGCAGGTTCAGGCGCTCCTCGTCGCCCTCCTTGTGGATGGCGGAAAGCAGCATGCCGCAGGAGTCGATGCCCATCATGGCGCGCGGCGGCAGGTTCACGATGGCCACGAGCGTCTTGCCCACGAGCTCCTCGGGCTCATAGAAGCCGTGGATGCCGGAGAGGATGGTGCGGTCGGTGCCCGTGCCGTCGTCGAGCGTGAAGTTCAGCAGCTTCTTGCTCTTCTTCACGGCCTCGCAGGCCTTCACCTTCACGGCACGGAAGTCGCTCTTGGAGAAGGTCTCAAAGTCCACGAACTCCTCGAACAGCGGCTCCACCGCGACCTTGGAGAGGTCGAGCGTGGGCTGCTTGTTCTCGGCGTAGGGGCTCGCCACGGCAGCACCCTCGGCGGCCTTGGCGGCAGCGGCGCCGCTCTTGTTGCCGGCCTCGGGCTTCATGTGCGGGAACAGCAGCACGTCGCGGATGCTCGCGGAGTCGGTGAGCAGCATGACCACGCGGTCGATGCCGATGCCGATGCCGCCCGCAGGGGGCATGCCGTACTCGAGGGCACGCACGTAGTCCTCGTCGTACTCCATGGCCTCCTCGTCGCCGGCGAACTTCTCCTCCACCTGCTTGCGGAAGCGCTCGGCCTGGTCGACCGGGTCGTTGAGCTCGGAGAACGCGTTGGCGTACTCGTGGCCCGCGATGACGAGCTCGAAGCGGTGCGTGAGGCGCGGGTCGTCCTCGAAGCGCTTGGCCAGGGGCGACACCTCGATGGGGTAGTCGCACACGAAGGTGGGGTCGACGATGGTGTCCTCGCCCAGCTCGTCGTAGATCTCGGCGATGATCTTGCCGGCGGTCCACTCGGGCTTGACCTCGAGGCCCTTCTCGTGCGCGAGCCCGGCCAGCTCCTCCACCGGGGTGTCGATGGTGACCTTCTTGCCCACCACGTCGGAGACGATGTCGGTCATGGGACGGCTCGCCCACTCGCCCGAGAGGTCAATCTTCTGACCCTGGTACTCGATGACCTCGGGGTTGCCCACGGCGGCGTTCGCGGCCTTGATGACGCCCTGCGCGAGCGCCTTCATGCCCTCGAGGTCGGAGTAGGCGCGGTAGGCCTCCATGGTGGTGAACTCGGGGTTGTGCGTGAGGTCCATGCCCTCGTTGCGGAAGATGCGACCGATCTCGAACACGCGCTCAAAGCCGCCCACGATGCAGCGCTTGAGGTGCAGCTCGGTGGCGATGCGCAGGTAGCACTCCTGGTCGAGCGCGTTGAAGTGCGTGATGAACGGCTTGGCCGTGGCGCCGCCCTGGATGGTCTGCAGGATCGGGGTCTCGACCTCCATGTAGCCGTCGGCCTCCATGAAGCGGCGGAAGGTGGAGAGGATGGTCGAGCGCTTGCGGAAGGTGTCGCGCACGTCGTCGTTGGCGATGAGGTCCACGTAGCGCTGGCGGTAGCGGGTCTCCTTGTCGGAGAGGCCGTGGAACTTCTCGGGCAGCGGGCGCACCGCCTTGGAGAGCAGCTTGGCCGCGCGCGGGGCCACGGAGAGCTGGCCGCGCTTGGTGCGCACGACGACGCCCTCGACGTTCACGATGTCACCAAGGTCGAGCGCCTTGAGCGTGGCCCAGGCGTCCTCGTCCATGTCGTTGATGCGGCAGAAGAGCTGGATCTCGGCGGTCGGGTCGCGCAGCACGATGAACATGATCTTGCCCTGGCCGCGCTTGGCCACCACGCGACCGGCGATCTTCACCACGTCGTCGGTGTCCTCGCCGTCAGCCAGACCCTCGTACTTGGCTTCGATGTCGGCCACGTAGTCCTCGAGGTCGGAGTGCTCGGGGTAGGGGTTCTGCCCGGCCTCGAACAGCGCGGCGCGCTTGCCCAGACGGATCGCGCGCTCGTCGTTCAGCGTCGATGCGGCCTCGGCGGCCTGGTTTTCTGCCATGTGATTCTCCTCAAAAGTAAAACGCTCCCCGGCACCTACGGTCCCAGGGAGCGACTGATCTGCGAACTGAACGGGACCCGCGAGCTAGCGCGCGACCTTGGCGATGGTGTAGGAACGCGTCTTGCCGGAGGGCAGCACGACCTCGACCGTCTCGCCCTCGCCGTGACCGATGATCGCGTGGCCCACGGGGCTCTCGTTGGAGATCTTGCGCTCGAGCGAGTTGGTCTCGGTGGTGCCCACGATGGTGAAGTCGTTGGCGACGCCGTCCTCGTCGACGAGGGTGACGGTGCAGCCGATGGAGACCGTCAGGTCGCCCGTGGACTCGGCGATGCGCGCGTTGGAGAGGATCGCCTGGATCTCGGCGATGCGGGCGGCGTTCTGGGCCTGCTTGTCCTTGGCGGCGTCGTACTCGGAGTTCTCCGAAAGGTCGCCGAACGCGCGGGCCTCTTTGATGTCCTCGACGATCTCCTTGGCGTAATCGCCCTCGCGCCATGCGAGCTCGTCAACGAGCTTGTCGCGGCCCTCGGGGGTAAGTACGATCTGGCTTGCGTCCATGCGGGTTACTCCAAACTACCGAATTCGATAAAACAGCCGGCGTGCGCGAGGCAGCCGGCTCCCTATTGCTTCTGAGCGCGCGATGCTACTCGGCGTCGCTGTCGCCCTCGCTCTTCTTGGCCTTGGCGGCAGCGAGCTTGGCCTCGAGCTCTGCGATCTCCTTGTCCTCCTCGGACTCCTCGATCACGGTCTCGTCGGCGTCCTTGTCGTCGCCCTCCATGCCCTCGCGGATGTTCTTGACCGTGGAGCCGAGCGACTTGCCGAGCTTCGGCAGGTTCTTGGGGCCAAAGATGATGATGACCACGGCGAGGATGATGAGGAGCTCCGGAGTCTGAAGGCCACCGATGAGGTCGGG
Organism: bacterium; assembly: GCA_963611895.1. Classification (GTDB taxonomy): domain Bacteria; phylum Actinomycetota; class Coriobacteriia; order Coriobacteriales; family Coriobacteriaceae; genus Collinsella. Next base: position 773 of record CAVDTO010000178.1, on the reverse strand, counting down.
GGTGATTCCAAGAGCGAGCAGTCCAAACATGTAGACCTCCGAAATACAGCGAAACAAGCTCGAACGAGTATACAACGCGGCCCGACACGTCAACAACCATGGGTGCAAAGAGCGGGCTTTTGTCACAAAAAAGGGGCTGCGAAGAGCCCCTTAAGAATCAATGGTCGGGTTGACTGGATTTGAACCAGCGACCCCTGCGTCCCGAACGCAGTGCTCTACCAAACTGAGCCACAACCCGATAGCTCGGTTACTATAGCAAACCTTGTTTTGGAATGCCAGCTCTTTTTTTTGAGCGAAAATGCGCGGACCCGCCGGCGGCCGCCTTAGCGCAGGACCGTGGCGGCGCTCCACCAGCCGCGCTCCTCGGCTGCCGCGTGCGCGAGCCGCTCGGCGCGCTCGGGCGTGTCGCAGACGACGAACGTGCAGGCACCCGACCCGCAGACGTCGAGGGCGCGGACGCCCTCCTGCGCGCGCAGCCACGCGAGCGTCTCGGCCACGCGGGGCTCGACCTTCTCGGCCACCGGGGCGAGGTTGTTCGCGATGAGGCCCAAGACCGCATCAGCATCGCCCGCGCGCAGGGCCTGCAGCATGGGCTCGACGGGCGCGGACAGGACGGGCGCGGCGTCGAAGGTGCGGTAGGCCTCGGGGGTCGAGACACGCGCCTCGGCATTCTTGACGAGTACGACGGGCAAGGGCCCGAGCGGCTCAAAGCCCTCGGCGAACACGTCTCCCCCGCCGCGGTAGAACGAGGGCGACTCGTGCAAGAAGAACGG
>CAVDTO010000177.1:0-3942 GCA_963611895.1 bacterium | reverse complement strand
GAAGGACGTCGTGAAGACCTGGTCTCGCGCGTCCACGATCTTCCCCGAGATGGTCGGTCACACCATCGCCGTCCACGACGGCCGCAAGCACGTGCCCGTGTACGTCACCGAGTCCATGGTCGGTCACAAGCTCGGCGAGTTCTCGCCGACTCGTACGTTCCGTGGCCACAAGGCCAAATAGGGGGTTTACCGTAAATGGCAACTAAGTCTACCGATACCGAGGCTCGCGAGGTTCGCGCCGTCGCCAAGTACGTGCGCGTTTCCCCCAGCAAGGCTCGCCTGGTCGTCGACCTCATCCGCAACAAGTCCGTTGCCGCGGCCTTCGACATCCTTCATTTCTGCGATCGCGCCGTCGCCGTGGACGTCGAGAAGGTTCTCCGTTCCGCCGTCGCGAACGCCGAGAACAACAACGGCATGCGCGCCGACAACCTCGTGATCGCCGCCGCCTATGTCGACGAGGGCCCCACGCTCAAGCGTATCCGCCCCCGCGCCAAGGGCTCCGCGTCGCGCATCCTCAAGCGCACCAGCCACATCACCGTCGTCGTAAAGGAGGCGTAAGGCTCAATGGGTCAGAAAGTCTATCCCACTGGCTTCCGTCTTGGCATCACCGAGAACTGGCGCTCCCGCTGGTTCGCCGATAAGGATTACGCCACCACGCTCGGCAACGATCTCAAGATCCGCGAGTTCCTCAAGAAGCGTCTTGCCCGCGCCGCCGTCTCCCGCGTGGAGATCGAGCGCGCCGGCGACAAGGTGAAGATCACCATCCTCACCGCCCGCCCGGGCATCGTGATCGGCAAGAAGGGCTCCGAGATCGACGCCCTCCGCACCGAGCTCGAGAAGGTCGCTGGCGTCTCCAAGGGTCAGCTCTCCGTCGACGTGATCGAGATCAAGCGCCCCGAGCTCGACGCCGAGCTCGTCGCCCAGTCCATCGCTGAGCAGCTCGAGGGCCGCGTGGCCTTCCGTCGCGCCATGCGCAAGGCCGTCCAGTCCGCCCGCAAGGCCGGCGCCAAGGGTATTCGTATCCAGTGCTCCGGTCGTCTCGGCGGCGCCGACATGGGCCGTCGCGAGTGGTACCGCGAGGGTCGCGTGCCCCTGCACACCCTCCGTGCCAAGATCGACTACGGCACGGCCACCGCTCGCACCACCATGGGTGCCTGCGGCGTCAAGGTCTGGATCTACCTGGGCGAGAAGCTCCCGGGCCAGCCCGTTCCCAATCCCGCTCTCGAGGGCCCCTCGCGTCCTCGTCGTCGTAACTCCGAGAGGAGGGGTCAGTAGTGCTTGCTCCTAAGCGTGTAATCCACCGTAAGGTGCAGCGTGGCTCCATGAAGGGCCAGGCCAAGGGCAACACCGAGCTGCATTTCGGTGAGTACGGTATCAAGGCCCTCGAGGCTCACTGGATCACCAACCGCCAGATCGAGGCCGCTCGTATCGCCATGACCCGCTACATGAAGCGTGGCGGTCGCGTGTTCATCACGATCTTCCCGGATAAGCCCATCTCCAAGAAGCCCCTCGAGACCCGCATGGGCAAGGGTAAGGGTAACCCCGAGGAGTGGGTGGCCGTGGTCAAGCCCGGCCGCATCATGTTCGAGATTTCCGGCGTTCCCGATGAGGTCGCCCGCGAGGCCCTCCGTCTTGCTCAGCACAAGCTGCCGATCAAGACCAAGATCGTCGTCAAGGACGCCGCTGGGAAGGATGAGTAAATGAAGCCCGCAGAGATTCGTGAGCTCTCGGACGCTCAGCTTGCCGACAAGCTGAAGGAAATGCGCGCCGAGCTCTTTAACCTCCGTTTCCAGATGGCCACCAGCCAGCTGGACAACACCGCCCGCGTCAAGACCGTGAAGAAGGACATCGCTCGCGTCCTCACGGAGCAGCGCGCCCGTCAGATCGCAGCGGAGAAGTCCGCTGTGGCCGAGTAGAAGTCAAGGAGTGAACATGACTGATACGCGCAATTCGCGAAAGGTCCGTCAGGGCGTCGTCACTTCCGTTTCCGGTGCTAAGACCATCGTCGTCACCATCACCGAGCGCAAGCGCCACCCCAAGTACGGCAAGATGGTGACCTCCACCAAGAAGCTCCACGCCCACGACGAGGAGTGCACCGCCGGCGTCGGCGACACCGTGCGCATCATGGAGACCCGTCCGCTGTCCAAGATGAAGCGTTGGCGTCTCGTCGAGGTCGTCGAGCGCGCCAAGTAAGCTGGCACGACTATTCGTTTCCGGAGATGTGCGCTCGCCCGGGCGTTCGCTAGGCTCGTCCACATAGGGCCGCGCACCTCTCTTCGGTTTTCAGTTCGGAGGAACAACCATGATTCAGATGCAAACCATGCTGAACGTCGCCGACAACTCCGGCGCACGCAAAGTTCGCTGCATCAAGGTGCTCGGTGGCTCCAAGCGCCGTTATGCCGGTATCGGCGACGTGTTCGTCGGTGCCGTCCAGGAGGCCACTCCTGGCGCCAACGTCAAGAAGAAGGACGTTGTCCGCTGCGTCGTCGTTCGCACGGTCAAGGAGATCCGTCGCAAGGACGGTTCCTACATCCGCTTTGACGACAACGCTGCCGTTCTTATCAACAACGACGGCTCCCCGGTCGGCACCCGTATCTTCGGGCCCGTCGCTCGCGAGCTTCGCGATAAGAAGTACATGAAGATCGTCTCGCTCGCTCCCGAGACCCTGTAGTTAGGGGAGATATACATGGCTATGTACATCAAGAAGGGCGACAAGGTCGAGGTGCTTTCGGGCAAGGACCGCGGCAAGCAGGGCGTTGTCCTGCGCGCCAAGCCCGCTGAGGGCAAGGTCGTTGTCGAGGGCGTCGCCGTCGTCAAGAAGGCCGTCAAGCCCAACGCTGCCAACCAGCAGGGCGGCATCGTCTCGCAGGAGGCCGCCATCGACGCCTCCAACGTGAACCTCGTGTGCCCCGAGTGCGGCAAGCGCACCCGCGTCGGTCACGAGAAGGACGGCAAGAACAAGCTCCGCGTCTGCAAGAAGTGCGGCCACAAGTTCTAAGTCGGCCTTTGGGTCTGCTATAGACACGCCAGAACGGGTCCTGAGCATATGCTCGGGGCCCGTTTTTGTATGCGCACGGGTTGCGTGCGGCCGTGTATAGTGGAGCCGTTGTTTGCGACTCCCGAGGAGGAACCCATGGCAGGATTGGATGCGGCCGCAGCGGCCGATGCGGCGTTCAGCGCGGTGGCGGGGGAGGAGTTCCCGAGCGACCTGTTCTCGGCGCCGGAGCTGCGCTGGGCGGTCATCGGGTGCGGCGTGATCGCCAACCAGATGGCGCAGTCGCTGGCGCTGGCGGGGCGCTCGCTCGTGGGCGTGGCCAACCGTACGGTCTCAAAGGCCGAGGCCTTTGCCGAGCGCTACGGGGTGGCCAAGGTGTACGCCACGGCAGAGGAGCTCTACGCCGACCCCGAAGTCGATGCCGTCTACATCACCACGCCGCACAACACGCATATCGCTTACCTGCGCGGCGCCCTTGCCGCGGGCAAGCACGTGCTCTGCGAGAAGGCGATCACGCTCAATTCCGCGGAGCTCGATGAGGCGCGCGCCCTTGCCGCAGAGAACGGCGTGGTGCTCATGGACGCTACGACCGTGCTCCACATGCCGCTCTACAAGGAGATCCGCCGTCGCATGGCCGCGGGCGAGTTCGGCAAGCTCAACCTGGCGCAGCTCAACTTCGGCAGCTTCAAGGAGTACGGCGACCTCACCAACCGGTTCTACAACCGCTCGCTCGCGGGCGGCGCCATGCTCGATATCGGCGTCTACGCGCTGAGCGTCATGCGCTACGTGATGTCCTCGCAGCCGAGCGAGGTCGTCTCGCTCGGCAACTTGTGCGAGACGGGCGTGGACGTTGCGGGCGGCATCGTGTGCCGCAACGCCGAGGGCCAGCTCGGGGTGGCCTCGCTCACGCTGCACTCCAAGCAGCCCAAGCGCGCGGTGCTGAGCTT
>CAVDTO010000176.1:0-3949 GCA_963611895.1 bacterium | reverse complement strand
ACTGCGAAAGGGTGTGGGCAAGCAGGTTGTAGGAGCCGCCGTAGATGGTCTTCTGGGCCACGACGTGGTCGCCCTTCTGGGCGAGCGCCTGCAGCGTGTAGGTGATGGCCGCGGCACCGGAGGCGACGGCCAGGCCGGCCACGCCGCCCTCGAGCGCGGCGATGCGGTCCTCGAAGACGCCCTGGGTGGAGTTGGTCAGGCGGCCGTAGATGTTGCCGGCGTCGGCCAGGCCAAAGCGGTCGGCGGCGTGCTGGGAGTTGCGGAAGACGTAGCTGGTGGTCTGGTAGATGGGCACGGCGCGGGCGTCGGAGGCGGGGTCGGCGCTCTCCTGGCCGACGTGAAGCTGCAGGGTGTCGAAGCCGAAGGTGTGCTCGGGGTTGTTCACGAACTGGGACATGGTGTTCTCCTTAACGGTAAGAGTTCAAATGGGAAGGTTGCCGAGTCTTAAGACTGCGGGGCGAGAGGCCCCTTGGGAAAGCTCCCGGCCGCACATCGGTTGCGGGCCGAGAGCCTCGACATTCGCGTCGGTGCGTGCATCGCGAGCCTCCTTTCCTAATTCCCACTCGTTTTGTCTGTAAAGCATAGTATGGGGCGCTGCGGGGTCCGTCAATCACTAAAAGCTGGTAGCCAGCTATCTGTTGTGTAGATAACGAGCGCATCTGCGCAGGCCGTGTGCGCCGCAAGCGCGCCCGCTTACAATCGGATGGCCAGTCCCATTACGTGCAAAGCGAGGCCCAGCCCATGACCCTCCAGCAGCTCAGGTTCCTCATAGCGGTCGCCGAGAACGGCTCCATCAACGCCGCGGCCACCCAGCTCTACACCGCGCAGTCGAACATCTCGAGCGCGATCAAGGCCCTCGAGGGCGAGCTCGGTATCGAGGTGTTCACGCGCTCCTCGCGCGGCGTCATGCTCACCAACGACGGCACCGAGCTCTTGGGCTACGCACGCCAGGTGGTCGAGCAGGCCGACATGCTCGAGGCCCGCTACGAGAACAAGGAGGCGCCGAGCGCGCGGCTCGCCATCTCGGCCCAGCACTACGCGTTCTCGGTGCAGGCGTTCATCGACGTGGTGGAGAGCCGCGCGGACGAGAAGTTCGAGTTCATCATGCGCGAGACCACCACGGCGCGTATCATCGACGACGTGCGCGCCTTCAGGAGCGACATCGGGATCCTCTACCTCGACGACTTCAATCACCGCGTGCTCGAGAAGGCGTTTGCCGACGCCCGCGTGAAGTTCCACCCGCTCTTTGAGGCCGACGTGCACGTGTTCATGGGCGAGAAGAACCCACTCCACACCAAGAGCGAGATCGAGCTCGACGAGCTCGCGCCCTTCACGCGCTACAGCTTTGAGCAGGGCACCGCGAACTCGTTCTACTACGCGGAGGAGCCGCTCGCGCACGTGCCGTGCCCCCGGAACATCCGCGTGTCGGACCGCGGCACGCTCACGAACCTGCTCGTGACCTCCGACGGCTACGCGCTCTCCACGGGCTTTCTCTCGAGCGAGATGCAGACGGGCATCGTGAGCATCCCGCTCGCCGGCACGCACAAGATGCGCGTGGGCTACATCGCGCACGACGAGCGCCGGCCAACCCCGATCCTCGAGCGCTACCTTGAGGAACTCAGGCGCATCATCGACGCCGACGGGGGTGCCAAGCCACTGTATTAGAGCGAGGCGTTCGGGTCGAAACGAGACCTACCCGATGCCCAAGGTGCGCCGCCCGCCCGCGTTTCATGACCGCGGACGCACGTGGACGGCGGCATAAAGCATCGCGGCAGCGCGGCGCCGCGCTTCGTAGTCACCCCGCCGTGCCACCGCGCAGCTGCATTCTCCTGTAAGATTGCAGCCCTCTCCCCTGACCGCACCCAATTCCAAGGAGACACCCCTTGAAGGTCACCATCTACACCGACGGCTCCGCCCGCAGCAACCCCGGCCGCGGCGGCTACGGCGCCGTGCTCAGCTACACCACGCCCTCGGGCAAGCTCTACCGCAGCGAGCTCTCGCGCGGCTACAAGAAGACGACCAACAACCGCATGGAGCTCATGGCGGCCATCGTGGCGCTCGAGGCGCTCAAGCGCCCCTGCGAGGTGGAGCTGCACTCCGATTCGCAGTACGTGGTGAACGCCTTCAACAAGCATTGGATCGACGGCTGGACGAAGCGCGGCTGGAAGACCGCGAACAAACAGCCCGTCAAGAATCGCGACCTCTGGGAGCGCCTGCTCGCGGCCAAGGAGCCGCACAAGGTGAGCTTCGTGTGGGTCAAGGGCCACGCCGGCCACGAGCTGAACGAGCGCTGCGACGAGCTTGCCACCACGGCAGCCGACGGCGGCGACCTCATCGAGGACACGGGCTTTAGCGAGAAGGACCTGTAAGGGGCGATAAGCGGCGGACTGACCGCTTTGCGCTCGGCGGCACCGCGCTCCCCGCGCGCTTCGAAAGCAGATCGGCCGTGCCCGGCAATTCCAAACAGGAAGCGCCGGGCACGGCCGCATGCGTTTATATACGAGGGCTAGACGAGCGCACTCAGGCTTTTAGGCCTCCACGCCGCAATCGGGGCAGACGCCCTCGAAGATCGAGTAGTGGCCCTCGATGCGCCAGCCGGGGAGCTCGCGGGCAACCTGCCCATCGGCCTCGGCCGCATAGGGCACGCAGGCGTCGACCACCCGGCCGCACCGGGTGCACAGAACGTGCGCATGCGGCTCGACCGTCTTGTCGAACCGGCTCCCGCCCGCCGTCTTGATATGAAGGATCTGGCCCTCATCGGCGAGCAGGTTGAGGTTGCGGTACACCGTACCGCGGCTCACCTTGGGGTCGCGCTCGCGCACGGCGGCAAAGATCTCGTCGGCCGTGGGGTGCGTGGAACTCGCGAGCACGGCATCGAGCACGAGCGCGCGCTGGTGCGTGTTGCGTCGTTGAACCGCCATGGAGCCATCCTTCCTCTTACGACCGCTTTGCGCGGGGTTCATCAAGGATAGCGCGTTAAGAGAAATTTGTCCTAGTAAGCTTCGCCGAACACGACAGAGAAGTCGTCTTCGTCGGCCTTAAGAGCGATCGGCGTGCACTCGTCGAGCCAGATGCGGTACGAAAAGCGCGCGTACTGCGCATGGAGCGCGTCGAGATGCCGCGTGAGCGCCGCGGGCGTTCCCTGAATCTCCATCGTCACGGAGCCGTTGTCCATGTTCTTGACCCACCCGGTGAGCCCGCGCTGGCGCGCGATGGTCTGGTTGGACCAGCGGAACCCCACGCACTGCACCGTGCCGGTCCAGCGCATCGCATAGCGCACGGGACCGGTGCCGGCTGCGGCCGCAAGGTCGCGCCGCAGGTCCTCCTCGACCGGACTGCAACGTTCGGAATCGGGTGAGGCGTTCCTCGCCTTGAACATCGAGAACAGGTCCATGGTCTTCCGCCTTTCCGCACGCTCGGCGAGCCTGCGTTCTGCCGGCCCGCATGCCCATTATGCCGCACGAGGGCGAAGGGCCAAAGAAAAGCCCCGCTGGCGGGCGGGGCAAATCATAGGCAGGCATGCAGTTCGAACGAGCAAACGCCGCAAAACCGCTACAGCGTCTTCAGGATCTCCTCGAGGCGCTCCTCGACCGTGCGCGTCATGGTCGCGCCCGGAATCGCGCCGCGCATGCGAGGGTTGCAGTTCTCCATGAGGAACGGGTGCCCCACGAGGCGCAGCATGCCGTAGTCGTTCTCGTTGTCGCCAAAGGCAGCCATCTGCTGCGGGGCGATGCCCATCAGGCGGCCGAAGTCGAGCAGCGCCGTGCCCTTATCGATCCCCTTGGGAACGATGTCGGTCCACTCGGTGCCCGAGGTCATGACATTCGCCCACTGGCCGAACTCCAAGAAGAAGTACTCGCGCGCGATCTGCTGCTGGCGCGGGTCGGTCCTGAAGGCCACCTTGAGGATGGGCTCGCGCACATCGGCGATGGAGCGGATGAGCTCAACG
>CAVDTO010000175.1:0-3955 GCA_963611895.1 bacterium | reverse complement strand
TCACGGAGCGAACCCGGCCGCAAAGCCGGTACCCCGTGCATTACCCGATCTGAGCGGCCAGGTCGATGTTCTCGCCCACGAGGCCCACGTAGCCGCCCTCGGCCGCTTTGGGGCTCTCGGCATGGCAAAGCACCCACTTGTCTTGCTTCCAGTAGCAATACGAATCGCAGCACGCGGGAACCTCGGACGCTGTAGCGGGCTTGGGGCCGTTGGTGCCGGCCGGCAGCGCGATCATCACCTGGAACCCGCCCTCGTCGACCATGACCGGCGTGTAGTGCATAGTGTCGGCGTAGACCTCGATGAGCTTGCCCGCCGGCGCGCGGAACGCCTTGACCTCCGCGGTCTCGAGCTTGCCATCCACGATCTGCGCGCGCTTGGCCAAAAGCAGGATGAAGTCGCGCGCGCCCAGGTTGAACTCGCTCGAGCGGTGGTACTCAAGGCAGTTGAGCTTGGTGTTGTGCCCACAGCACGTGCCGATCTGCGCGGGGTTGCCGCCATACATGAGCTGCATGAGCGTGCCCGCCCCCGTAACCGCCTCCATGCGCGGCTCGCTCGCCACATAAGCGCTCCCGGCGGGGATCTCGGTGCGCGCGAGCTCCTCGACCATGGGGTCGATCAGCTCTGCGGGAACGTCGTCCCACACCTTGCCGTAGGGCTTGAACGCTTCGTCGGTTACGGAATGGATCTGCATCGTGCGGCCTCTCTCGCGAGCTCTGTTCGAACGTTAACGCCCATATTAAAACATATTCGCTCATGTTTCAACACCGCATACGCCGAGCGGTCATCCCTTGATTCCCAACTTCATCCGAACAGCTCCCGGACTCAGCCAACATGTGCGGCTGAGCCCGGGAATCCGATACCCGAGGGTCGGCAACCCCACCTCGGCACGAAAAAGCGCCGGCGGAGATGTTGCTCCACCGGCGCTGCTTTGGTTCTTGTTTGCAGACGCTCTATTCATCTCGAACGGCATGCCGCCGGGCGCCGTCCTTAACTCTCTGCAGTTTCTTTATGCGGCGCAGCCCCAGGCCCATATGGCGCAACCGAGTTCGTCATCCGCGCCTGTCATGATCGAGCTTGGCGCCAAAGCATCGCTCGCCCCGGTAACAGTCCTTACGTCTCCGCGACGTCGCCCTACGCCTCGGCATCCTCGCCGTGCGGGGCGGACGGGCTCGCCTTCATGGCCTCGATGGTCTTCTCCATGAGGGTCGGCAGGTCCCAGCCCAGGCGCTCGGCGCCCTCGGTGATCACATCGCGCGAGCAGCCGGCGGCGAACTTCTTATCCTTGAACTTCTTCTTGAGCGACTTCACCGTGAGGTCGTCGACGCTCTTGGACGGACGCATGAGCACCGCCGCGCCGATGAGCCCCGTGAGCTCGTCGGCCGCAAAGAGCACTTTCTCCATGTCGCTCTCGGGCTCGTACGGCGTGCCGGTGAGACCCCAGCCGTGGCTGCAGCAACCGCGCACGATAACCTCGTCGAGACCTGCCTCGCGCAGCAGTTCCTCCTCGCGCACGCAGTGCTCCTCGGGCCAACGCTCGAAGTCGAGGTCGTGGAGCGTGCCCACGACCTGCCACAAGTCGGCCTCGTCGGCATGACCCATGTCGGCGGCGAACCAGCGCAGCGTCTCGCCCACAATGCGCCCGTGTGCCAGGTGAAAATCATCCTCGTTGTACTGCTTGAGCAGCTCGTAAGCCTCTTCCGGAGTCGGGATCATATGGCTCTCCTTAATCTCGCGCGCGTGGCGAATTCGGTTTGCATGATTCTACTTCTTTTGCAAAAAGGTGCGCGGAGCCCATCTGACTCCGCGCGCCTTGTAACCAGTTGGCTATGTAAGCAAGCGCCGCTTCGGGAGAAACGCCGCTTTGAGCTGGCGCCGCGTAAAGCGAGCGTTGCCCCAGGCTGACGCCTCCTCAGACGGACGCTGACTCAGGCAAGCACCGCTTCAAGCAGGGCCCGCCTCCTGCAAACGCCACCTTAAGCAGATGTCATCTCAGACTGACCCCACCTTAGGCAAACGCCGCTTCAAACAGACGCCTCTCCCCTACTTCTGCAGGCGCGGGAAGAGCGGCTCGCCCTTCTCAACCGGGGCACCCCCAGCAAGGCCGCCCCAAGTGCAGGCGGCAGCGAGGTCGTCGGTCTCGGCCTCGTCCGCGCAGGAGAGGCGACGCAGGGCCTCGGCGCTCGTACTCGGCATGAACGGAGCGAGCAGGTGCGCGCAGATGCGGATGGCCTCAAGCAGGTTGTAGATCACAAAGGCGAGCTCGTCGGCGCGGGCCTCGTCCTTGGCGATGTTCCAGGGCTCGGAGTCCTCGATGTAGTGGTTCGCGGCGTGCACGAGCTCCATGATCTCGTCCTTGGCGCCCACGTAGTCGAGCACGTCCATCTTGGCGCTGTAGCGCTCGCAGATGCCCGCAGCGAGCTCCGCCAGCGGGTTCGCGTAGGCGTCCGCGGCGGCGGGCTTGGCCGGCGCGCAGCCGTCGAAGTACTTGCCGCTCATGTTGAGCGAGCGGGAGATGAGGTTGCCCCAGCTGTTGGCGAGGTCGGCGTTGTAGACCTGTTCCATGCGCTCAAAGGAGATGGCCCCGTCGGTGCCGGGCACCACGTCAGTCATGAAGTAGTAACGGTAGCCCTCCACGCCGAGCAGCTCCATGACGTCGGCCGGAGCGATGGCGTTGCCGCGGCTCTTGGACATCTTCTCGGCCGCGCCGGTCTCGGCGTTGCGGACGGTGAGGAAGCCGTGCGCGAACACGTGCTCGGGCAGAGCCTCGCCGATGGCCATGAGCATGGCCGGCCAGATCACGCAGTGGAAGCGGATGATGTCCTTGCCCACGATGTGGAACTGCGCGGGCCAGCGGTAGGCGAGCTCGGCGCGGGCCTCATCGGAGTCGACGCCATAGCCCACGGCGGTCAGGTAGTTGAGCAGCGCGTCGAACCACACGTAGGTCACGTGGCCCTCGTCGAAGGGCACCTGGATGCCCCAGTCGAAGCTCGTGCGCGAGACGGAGAGGTCGTTCAGGCCGCCCTCGACGAAGCTGCGGACCTCGTTCATGCGGAAGTCGGGCTGCACGAACTCGGGATGCTCGTCGTAGAGGGCGAGCAGCTTGTCCTGGAAGGCCGAGAGCTTGAAGAAGTAGCTCTCCTCTTGCACGCGCTCGAGCGGGCGGTGGCAGTCGGGGCAAAGGTGCTGGCCCTCGCTGCCGTACTCCTCGTCGCCCTTCTGCACCTGGGTGTCGGTGAAGTAGGTCTCGTCGGGCACGCAGTACCAGCCGTCGTAGCTGCCCTTATACAGGTAGCCCGACTCCTTCATGCGCTCCCAGAGGTACTGCACGGCGTGGTGCTGGCGCGGCTCGGTGGTGCGAATGAAGTCGTCGTTGGAGATCTCGAGCTTGCTCCACAGGTCCTTGAAATGCGGGGCCTGGGAGTCGGTCCACTCCTGCGGCGACATGCCGTGCTTGGCGGCAGCCTCGGCGACCTTCTCGCCGTGCTCGTCCATGCCGGTGAGGAACTTGACGTCGTAGCCGGCGGCGCGGCGGTAGCGCGCCTGCACATCGGCAAGGATCGTGGAATAGGCCGTGCCCAGGTGCGGGTCGGCGTTCACGTAGTAGATGGGCGTGGTGATGAAGAACGAAGGCTTGGTGTGCTCCATGCTGGCGAACCTCCAGAGTGCAGATACATACAGGGGTTGATGATAGCGCAAATGGGCCGCAGGGCGAGAGGGTGCGGGGTGGCGTGCACCGAACGGCATTATCGGAGGCGAGGGGCGGGGCCCGCCGGCCACGGGCGGTCGGCGGACGGTCGGCGGGCGCCCGTCAGCGTGAGCGCGCACGTCTCGCGGCGCGGCGGGCGCCGGCCAGACGGAGCGGCCGGCGCCTGGCAGTCTGCGAACGGCGCGCCCGACGGTCTGCGCGCGGAACGGTCCCCGATCGCCAAGTGAGCTCAGAGGCTTTGCCCAAGCC